>NZ_JBEYVX010000016.1:0-109885 GCF_040644195.1 Streptomyces sp. NPDC047014
CCCGCCCGGGGGCCCCCCCCCCCCAGGCCGGCCACCGGGGCCTTCCGCATCCCCATCCCACGGGATCGCGAACGCCTGCGCGCGGGGGGTGTGCGCGCGGGCGCGGTCAGAGGCGCTGGATGATCGTGCCGGTGGCCTGCGCGCCGCCCGCGCACATGGTGATCAGCGCGAACTCCTTGTCGCGGCGTTCCAGCTCGTGCAGCGCGGTGGTGATCAGCCGGGCGCCGGTGGCGCCGACGGGGTGTCCGAGGGCGATGCCGCCGCCGTTGACGTTGACCTTCTCCAGGTCCTGGCCGAAGACCTGGGCCCAGCTCAGGACGACCGACGCGAACGCCTCGTTGATCTCGACGAGGTCGATGTCCTTGAGGGACATCCCGGCCTTGCCGAGCACCGCCCGGGTCGCGTCCACCGGCCCGTCCAGGTGGAAGTGGGGGTCGGCGCCGACGAGGGTCTGGGCGACGATCCGGGCGCGCGGCCGGAGCTTGAGGGCGCGCGCCATCTTGCGCGAGGCCCACATCACGGCGGCGGCCCCGTCGGATATCTGCGAGGAGTTCCCGGCGGTGTGCACGGCGGTGGGCATGACGGGCTTGAGCCGGGCCAGGGCCTCCATGCTGGTGTCGCGCAGCCCCTCGTCCCGGTCGACCAGCCGCCACATGCCCTGCCCGGCGGCCTGCTCCTCCTCGGTGGTGGGCACCTGTACGGCGAAGGTCTCGCGCTTGAAGCGCTCCTCGGCCCAGGCGGCGTTCGCCCGCTCCTGGGAGAGCAGCCCGAGCCGGTCGACGTCCTCGCGGGTCAGGCCCCGCCTGCGGGCGATCCGCTCGGCGGCCTCGAACTGGTTGGGGAGGTCGACGTTCCACTCGTCCGGGAAGGGCTTGCCGGGGCCGTGCTTGGAGCCCGAGCCCAGCGGGACGCGGCTCATGGACTCCACCCCGCAGGCGATGCCGATGTCCATGACCCCGGCGGAGATCATATTGGCCGCCATATGGCTGGCCTGCTGGGAGCTGCCGCACTGGCAGTCCACGGTGGTCGCGGCGGTCTCGTAGGGCAGGCCCATGGCGAGCCAGGCGGTGCGCGCCGGGTTCATCGACTGCTCGCCTGCGTGGGTGACGGTGCCGCCGACGATCTGCTCGACGCAGTCGGGCTGGATTCCGGTACGGGCCAGCAGTTCGCGGTAGGTCTCGCCGAGCAGGTAGGCGGGATGGAGATTGGCGAGGGCTCCCCCGCGCTTGCCGATGGGGGTGCGTACGGCTTCGACGATGACGGGTTCCGCGGCCATGAGCTCGTCCTCTCCTGCACAACGCGGCGTGGCGGGCCGTCCCGGCGCCCCGCCCTGAACTAGTACGCGTTCTAGTTCTCCTCGCAGTCTTATGACCTGGACCCCTGGCACGCAAGGGTCTTGCACGCGCCCTGCACGGATTCCACACGCAACAGTTGGCGCGCCGACCCTTGTCACTTGTGGAACTCGTTACTACCTTCAAGCCAATTCTGATGGTCCGTCAGACCCTGGAGTCGCCCGATGTCATGCCCCGCGCTCCCCGACGGCTTCGACGCCACCGACCCCGACCTGCTCCAGGCGCGGATCCCCTACCCGGAGTTCGCGCGGCTGCGGCGGACCGCGCCCGTGTGGTGGTGCCCGCAGCGCCGGGGCGTGACCGGTTTCGACGACGAGGGCTACTGGGCCGTGACCCGGCACGCGGACGTCAAGTACGTCTCCACGCACCCCGAGCTGTTCTCCTCGACCGTCAACACCGCGATCATCCGCTTCAACGAGCACATCCAGCGCGACGCCATCGACGCCCAGCGGCTGATCATGCTCAACATGGACCCGCCGGAGCACAGCCGCGTCCGCCAGATCGTGCAGCGCGGCTTCACCCCGCGCGCCATCCGCGGACTGGAGGCGGCCCTGCGCGAGCGCGCGCGGCGGATCGTCGAGGAGGCGGCCGCCACGGCGGCGGACGGCAGCTTCGACTTCGTCACCCAGGTGGCCTGCGAGCTTCCGCTGCAAGCCATCGCCGAACTGATCGGCGTACCGCAGAAGGACCGGTCCAAGATCTTCGACTGGTCGAACAAGATGATCGCCTACGACGACCCGGAGTACGCGATCACGGCGGAGGTCGGCTCCAACGCCGCGATGGAGCTCATCGGCTACGCCATGAACCTCTCCGCGCAGCGCAAGGAGTGTCCGGCCCAGGACATCGTCACCCAGCTCGTGGCCGCCGAGGGCCAGGGCAACCTGGGCTCCGACGAGTTCGGCTTCTTCGTGCTGCTCCTGGCGGTCGCCGGGAACGAGACCACACGCAACGCCATCAGCCACGGCATGCACGCCTTCCTCACCCATCCCGAGCAGTGGGAGCTGTACAAGGCCACGCGGCCCGCCACCGCCGCGGAGGAGATCGTCCGCTGGGCCACGCCGGTGGTGTCCTTCCAGCGCACGGCCACCCAGGACACCGAGCTGGGCGGCCAGAAGATCAAGGCGGGCGACCGGGTGGGCATGTTCTACTCCTCCGCCAACCACGACCCCGAGGTCTTCGCGAACCCGGACGTCTTCGACATCACCCGCGACCCCAACCCCCACCTGGGCTTCGGCGGCGGCGGCCCGCACTTCTGCCTCGGCAAGTCCCTGGCCGTGATGGAGATCGACCTGATCTTCAACGCCCTCGCCGACACCCTGCCCGGCCTGCGGTCCGCCGGCGAGGAACCGCGGCGGCTGCGCGCGGCGTGGCTCAACGGGATCAAGGAACTGCGGGTCAGCCACGGCTGATCCGCCGTCCGAGTGGCGGACTCACCCGAACGGGGTGATCCTTACTGACAGCGGCGATCCAGCCGAAGGGGCGCCGGGGCGAGGTGCGCCCCGGCGCCCCTTCGGCCTGCGGGTTGTTCCGGGGGGCTGGTCCGGGCGGGGAGCCGGGGGCTGTTCCGGGGAGCGGCGCCGGTCAGGGCGCGCGCAGGATCGCGCAGGTGGTCGTCCCGTGCGCGTACAGCTTCCCGTCGTGCGTGCCCGTGACCCGCGCCTCGGCGGTGGCGGTGGTCCGGCCCACGTGCAGGGCGGTGCCCTCGCAGCGCAGGGCAGGGGTGTCGGCCAGCACCGGCCGGATCATGTGCACGCCGAGCTGCACGGTGGTGTAGCTCGTGCCCGCCGGGAGCAGGGTCATCACGGCCGAGCCGAGCGCCGAGTCCAGCAGCGTGGCCAGGAATCCGCCGTGGACCGTGCCCATCGGGTTGAGCAGATGGTCGCCCGGATCTCCCTCGAAGGCGGCGAAGCCCTCGGCGGCGTCGGTGAGCCGGAAGCCCAGGGTGCTGGCCATGGACGCGCCCGGCAGCTCGCCCTTGAGGCTCGCCCGCAGGATCTCCAGCCCGCTCATGCCGAGGATGTCCGGGGTCGTCTCGGGCCGGGGCTGCCAGGTGTGCGTACGGCTGCGCAGCGGGGCGCCGGGCCCGGAGGCGCCGGACCCGGAGGCGCCGGTTTCGGAAGCTCCGGTTTCGGAAGCGTCGATGTCATACGTGGTCATGCCCACGACCCTAGGCGCGCGGGACAGCACGGCGGGAGTGTCGGATCCGGCAGCCTGCGCATCGATTCCGACACTTCCGGCGCAGCCGCGGAGGCCGCTACGGTGGAGCCGTGAAAGTCGCCGTACTCGCCGTCGACGGCGTCTTCGACTCGGGCATCTCGGCCGTCCTCGACGTCCTGCACACCGCCCACGCCCTGCGCCGCCGCGTCACCGGGGCCGCGCCGCCCGCCTTCGACATCCGTACCGTCGGCGTGCGCCGCCGCGTCCGCACCGGGCTCGGCCACCGCATCGACACCGAACCGGTCACCGCCGCCCGCGACGCCGACCTGCTCGTGGTGCCCGCCCTGATGGAGCGCCGCCCGGAGCTGCTGGTCGAGGCCGTGGCCTCGGACGCGTACCGCCCCGTCCGGCGGATCCTCACCGAGGCCCGGGAGCGCCGTACCCCGCTCGCCACCGCCTGTACGGGAACGTTCCTGCTGGCCGAGTCCGGCGTACTGGACGGGCTGCGGGCGACCACCAGCTGGTGGCTGGCCCCGCTCTTCCGCGACCGCTACCGCGCGGTGACCGTCGAGGAGACCCGGATGGTCGTCAGCTCCGGCGGGATCACCACCGCCGGCGCCGCCTTCGGCCACCTGGACCTCGCCCTGTCGGTGGTCGGCGGGCGCAGCCCCGCCCTCGCGGACCTGGTCCGGCGCTACCTGATCGTGGACGACCGGGCCTCCCAGGCGGCGTACGCCATCCCCAGCGCCCTCGCCCACCACGACCCGCTCGTCGCCGCGTTCGAGCAGTGGGCGCGGGCCCGGCTCGCGGAGCCCGCGCCCATCGCGGAGGCGGCCCGGGAGCTCGGCGTCAGCGAGCGCACCCTCCAGCGCGCGGTGGCCCGTACCCTCGGCCGTACGCCCGTCGGGCTGGTCCAGGACCTGCGGGTGGAGCAGGCCGAGCACCTGCTGCGCACCACGGACCTGCCGCTGGCGGCGGTGGCCCGGCGCGTCGGGTACGAGAGCCCGGGCCCGCTGCGCACCCTGCTGCGGCGGCGGCGCGACGGCTGACCCGTGCTGACGGGCGTCCTACGGGGCGTCCTACGGGCGTGATCCGGCCACGGGTTCGGCGGCGGCGGGTGCCGATGCCTTCGACGCGCCCTCCGCCCCCTCCCCGCCCTGCTGCTGCGCCGGGAGGCTCACCCGCAGCCCGCGCGGCCCGGACAGGACGTGCACCAGCCCGAAACCGGCGGTCACCACGGCCGCGCCGCCCACCGCGTCGAGCACCCAGTGGTTGGCGGTGGCCACGATCGCGCAGACGGTGATCAGCGGGTGCAGCGCGCCCAGCAGCTTCTGCCAGCCCTTCGGCGCCAGCACCACGATCACGATCCCGCACCACAGCGACCAGCCGAAATGCAGCGAGGGCATCGCCGCGTACTGGTTGGAGATCGCGGTCATGGCCCCGTACGAGGGGTTCGCGAGGTCCTGCGGCCCGTGCACGGTGTCCACGAAGCCGAGACCGGGCATCAGGCGCGGCGGCGCGAGCGGGTACAGCCAGAAGCCGGTCAGGGCGAGGACGGTGGCCAGGCCGAGGGAGGCCCGCGCCCAGCGGTAGTCCGCGGGGCGCCGCCAGTACAGGACGGCCAGGATCGTCAGCGGCACCACGAAGTGGAAGGAGGTGTAGTAGAAGTTGAAGAACGCCTCCAGCCAGGGCGTATTCACCACGGCGTGGTTCACGGCGTGCTCGATGTCGATGCCGAGCGCCCGCTCGGCGGCGAGGATCTGCGCGCCGTTGCCCTCGGCGAGCGCGCGGCTGCTGGGGGCGGCCGCGCGGATGTGGGAGTAGAGCGAGTAGCCGACCCGTATCAGCAGCAGTTCCAGCAGCAGGTTCGGGCGGGACAGCGCGCGCCGCCAGAACGGCAGCAGCGGCACGCGCGACCAGCGGGCGGCGGCGGGCCGCCCGTACGCGGTCGGGACGGGATCGCGCCAGTACGGCGAGGTGCGCGGCAGGAACGGTACGGCGCAGGCCGCGGCCAGCGCGGTCAGCAGCAGCACGTTGTCCCGTACGGGGGCCAGCGCGGCCATGTTCGGCAGCAGCACCTTGCTCGGCAGGCTCATCGCGAGGACCACGGCCACGGGCCACACCCGGCGGTCGGCGGCCCGCTTGCCGACCCGGCCCGCGACGGCCAGCAGCACCCACAGCAGCTGGTGGCGCCAGCCGGTCGGGGACACGGCGACGGCCACGCAGCCGGTGACGGCGACGGCGAGCAGCAGCTGGCCGTCCCGCGCGTACCGGACCGCGCGGCGCAGCCCGAACCAGACGACGGTGCCCGCGAGGGCGGCGTAGAGCAGGATCTCGGCGGGCCCGGTGAGGCCGAGGCGCAGCAGCGCGCCGTGCAGGGACTGGTTGGCGAGGCCGTCGGGGGCGCCGCCGAGGCCGGTGCCGGCCAGGTGCTGCACCCAGTACGTCCAGGAGTCGCGCGGGAGGGCCGCCCAGGACAGCGCGGTGGCTCCGGCGAAGCTCACGGCGGCGCTGCGGGCGGTGGTGCGGCGCCCGGTGAGCCAGAGCAGCGGGGCGAAGAGCAGCAGGGCGGGCTGGAGCGCGGCGGCGAGGCCGACGAGGAAGCCGGCGGGCCGCTCCCCGGGCACGCGCAGGACGGCGAGCAGCACCAGCAGGACGGGCAGGACGCCGGTCCGGCCGGGCGAGGCGGCCTCGCGGACGGGCAGCGAGGCCATCATCAGGGCGGTCAGGACGGGCGCGGCGAGCAGCGCGGTGCGGCGCGGGACGGGATCGGGCAGCCCGCGGGCGGCGACGAGCCCGATGGCGGCGACGCACAGCAGGGTCACGCAGGTCCAGACGACCTCCAGCGAGGGGGCGTCGAGGCCGACGAGCGGCTTGAGGACCAGCCCGGCGAAGGGGGTCCCGCTGAACTGGCCGGCGTCGTAGAGCGAGCCGGGGAGGCTGCCGGGCAGGTGGAAGGCGTTCAGCCAGTCGCCGGGCGGCACGCGCAGCGCGGCGGCGGTCTGTCTGACGGCGAGGACCCCGGCCAGCGCCCACAGCAGGAGGCGCGCGGCGCCGAGTCTGCCGCCGTCGCCGTCACCGCCTATGACCCCGGCATGTCCCTTGACACCGCTGTGCTCCGCCGCGTCCGCCACGCCTCGCCGGCCTCCCGCCCTGTTGACCGCAACCCCGACTACGCCTGGCTGCCGCGCTCCCTTGTGCGGATGACGATATCCCGGGTGGGGGGCGGGGGGTGGGGGTGCGGGAGGGGGTGTGGGTGGGGGTGCAGGTGGGGGTGTGGATGGGGGCGCGGGTGGGGGTGCGGGTGGGGGTGCGGGAAGGCGGCCCTCCCGGCGCTTTGACGGAGGGTTGACAGGGGGATGTAGGAGACTGCGTGAACTGAACGTGGTCGAGGCCGGGGCGGACGGAGTGCCCGGTCCGCGGGTGAGGAGAGATGCAAGTGCCGAGCGTGGTCAAGATCAACGCACTGACGGTTCCCGCCGAGCAGCGGGAGATCCTGGAGCGGCGGTTCGCCTCCCGGGCCGGGGCGGTGGAGAGCTCGGACGGCTTCGAGTGGTTCGAGCTGCTGCGGCCGGTGGAGGGCACGGACCAGTACCTGGTGTACACGCGGTGGCGCTCGGAGGAGGACTTCCAGGCGTGGATGGAGGGGCCGATGAAGGCGGCTCACCAGGGCGGACAGGGCGGTCCGGGCGGCGCCGGGGAGGGTGGTGCGGGCGGCGGCGGCGAGCGGCCGAAGCCAGCGGCCTCCGCGTCCACGGTGTGGTCGTTCGAGGTCGTGCAGCAGGCGGCGCCGAAGAAGGCGGAGGAGCCGGGCGCCTGAGTCGGCGCGGGGGGCGGGGCGGTGACGGGGGCGGGGCGGTGACGGGGGGGGCGCGGCGGCGGGTGGTCGCTCAGCTGAGGGCGCGGCGGCGGGTGGTCGCTCAGCTGAGGGCGGTGCCCCAGAAGGTGTCCTCCTCGTCGATGTCGGCGGTGCACTGGTCGATGTCGGTGATCTTGTGTCCGACGACCGTGATGAAGAGCCCCTGCCGGATCTCGATGCCGCGGTCGCCGCGGTCGGCGCGCGCCGTGTGGAGCGTCATCACATGGCCGCGGCCGTCCGCGAGCACCGATTCCAGGTCCAGCCGCAGGGTCCCGCCGGTCTCCTCGGCGAGGCGGCGGTAGTGGTCGAGGACGTGTTCCCGGCCCTTGTGGTGGCCTGACATGGGGTGGCCGCCGGGTACGTGGTGGATCACGTCGGCCGTCATGAGCGTGCCCAGCGTCTCCATGTCGCCTTTGCCGAAGGCTTCGTAGCCGCGGCGGATGAGGGCACAGTCCGGATGCTCTGCCATGGCGGTTCACACCCTCCGGGGTGAGCGGTTCTCCTGTTTCTTTTCCTGTTTTCCTATCATCGGCCCGGCATTGTGGATATTCCACGCGGCACCTCGCCCGCGCGCTCCACACTGAGCGCATGGACATCACTCACGGCAACCACACAAGCACGCGGGACCGTATGAACAGCGGGGCCGGCGCGGGACGGACGGGACGTCCGCCGCTAAGGGGCGGCGTGATCCCGCTTGGGCGAGGCGTCATAGGGCTCCTCGCTGTCGGATCCGCAGAGCTCCGTATTGAGTTCGCGGACGAGCTGGAACAGATCGGTCGGGCGGTCCGGCCCCCACCAGTCCCCGAGCAGTTCGGCCAGGGAGTCCTGCCGGGCGGCGGCGAGCTTCGCGGCGGCCAGGCGCCCCCGCGCGGTCAGCAGCAGCGCGAGGCCGTCCCGTACGGCGAGACCGCGCTCCTCGACCTGACGGGCGGCATCCGTGATCACCTTGATCGGCACCTTGGCGCTCTCCGCGAGCAGCGCGGGTTCCGCCGAGCCGTATTTGTTGATCCGCAGCAGCAGCCAGCTGGCGGCGGGCAGCAGGTCGTAGCCGGCCTTCGCGGTGATCTTCTCGTACACATGCCTACGTCCTTCCCGCGTCCCGAGCACCGACAGCGCGCGGGCCACCTCCTCGTGCGAGGAGCGGTGGACGGGGTTCGATGCCAGGGTCTCGGTCACATCGGGCGCGGTGACGGAGGCGCGGAGCTTGTCCTCCTTGAGGAACCAGGCGATCACGAAGGCCACCAGAACCACGGGCACGGCATAGAGGAAAACGTCGGTGATAGAGCTGGCATAGGCGTCGAGCACCCGCGGACGGAGCTCGGCGGGCAGCGCACCGATGGCCCGGGGATCGGCCTCCAGCTCGGCGATGCTCACGCCGGGCGGCAGGGTGGCGCCGGCGAGGGAGGACGAGAGCGAGCCGTCGAGTTTCCGGGTGAACACCGTCCCGAAGATCGCGACGCCGAAGGAGGCGCCGATGGAGCGGAAGAAGGTGGCCCCGGAGGTGGCGACGCCGAGGTCTGCGTAGCTGACGGCGTTCTGCACCACCAGCACGAGCACCTGCATGACCAGACCGAGCCCGGCACCGAAGACGAAGAAGTAGACGCTCATCTCCCAGGTGGAGCTGGTGCGGTGCAGCTGGTGCAGCAGAAGCAGCCCGAGGGCGGTGACGGCGGTCCCGGCGATGGGGAAGACCTTCCAGCGGCCGGTGCGGCTGACGATCTGGCCGGAGGCGGTGGAGGAGATCAGCATGCCGATCACCATCGGCAGCATGTGCACGCCGGACATGGTCGGCGAGACGCCCTGGACGACCTGGAGGAAGGTCGGCAGATACACCATCGCCCCGAACATCGCGAAGCCGACGACAAAACTGATCGCGGAACACAGCGTGAAGGTCCGAATCCGGAACAGCCCCAGCGGCAACACCGGTTCGACGGCTTTACGCTCCACCATCACAAAAACACCGAGCAGCACAACGCCGACAACGGCGAGCCCGACAATCCGCGCCGACCCCCACCCCCACGTACCGCCCAAGGAGGCAATCAGCACGAGGCAGGTGGCAACACAGGCGATGACAAACGTCCCGAAGTAGTCAATGGTGTGCTTGGCGCGACGTGCCGGAATATGCAGCGCGGCAGCGATCACAACCAGCGCGACAAGCCCGATGGGCAGATTGATGTAAAAGACCCACCGCCAGGACAAATTATCGACGAACACCCCACCCAGCAGCGGCCCGAGCACACTGGTGGCCCCGAAAACGGCACCGAAGAGCCCCTGATACCGGCCGCGTTCCCGAGGCGGGACGATGTCCCCGACGATCGCCATGGACAGCACGATCAGCCCACCACCCCCGAGCCCCTGCAGAGCCCGGAAACCGATCAGCTGAGCCATGTCCTGAGCCACCCCGCACAGGGCGGACCCGACCAGGAAAAGCACGATGGCGTACTGAAACAGCCTCTTCCGCCCGTACTGGTCACCGAGCTTGCCCCACAGCGGCGTGGCGGCGGTGGAGGCGAGCATGTAGGCGGTGACGACCCAGGACAGATGGGCCATCCCGCCGAGCTCGCTGACGATGGTCGGCAGGGCGGTGGAGACGATGGTCTGGTCGAGCGCCGCGATCAGCAGCCCCAGCAGCAGGGCGCCGATGGAGACCAGCACCTCCCGGGAGCTGTGCTCCCCACCGGGCCCGGCCTTCCGCGGGCCACGACCGGGATCCACACCCGCCGGGGTCACATCCTGAGCCATCGACGCCTCCTCAGGCCGGATCAACATTTCCATCCTGAGCGGTGTGTCCGGTTATGGCCTCTCGGGCGGTTGGGCGCCCCCGAACGGGTCTGCATAATCGCAGGCAACAAGCCCAGGGAGGGAGCCCAGTGACCGGTGAGCACTGTCCAGATTGCGCCACCAACCCCGCAACCTGCGACTGCCAGCCCCCAGTAGGCTTCAACCCCCTCCGCATCCGCCCCTACCTCAACCTCCCCACCTCGGCCCCGGACCCGGAGCCAAGGGCGGGCGACCAGGGCACGCGGCCGGACCCGGCGACAGACCGCACTGCGGCACCGAGTCCCGACACGGGCACGGCAGGACCCCGACGCGGCGTCCCGAGCCACGACACACCACCGGGGCCATGGTCGGGCACGGCAATGGACGCCGGGGCTGGGCGGAGCCGGGGCCAGGACGCGGCAGCGCGCCACGCCAACCCGGGGTCGAACGTGTCGGCAGCCAGGAGCGGAGAGCCGGGCACCGGCACAGCACCGGGCCCGTGGCCGAGCACGGCAACGGATGCTGCGGCCGGCCCGGACCGGGGCCCGACCGCAACCCCGGGCCAGGGCGCGGCACCCGGACCGTGGTCGGGCGAGGCGATGGATGCTGCGGCTGGGCGGGGACAGGCCGGGGGTGCGGCACCGGGCCGGAACGCAGCAGCCGGCCACAGCACCCCAACGTCGAGTGCGCCTACGAGCCAGGGCTCGGCAACGAGCCGCGGCCCGCATGCGGACTCGACCGCCGCGGCGGGCTGGGCCGCAAGCACGGCGGCGGCCCACGGCACAGCGCCGGGGCGGGACGCGAATACGGGGTCGAGCGCGGCGCCGGGGTCGGGCAGGGCGGCGGGCACGGACGCGGGCGCACCGGCGCGGGACGCGGCGGCCGGTCACGGCACCCCGAAGCCGGGTGCGGCCACGGGCCAGGGCTCGGCACCGAGACCGGACCGGGGCACAGGCGCTTCGGCAGCGCCGCGTCCAGCGGCCAACCAGGACGCCGCGCCGAGACGAGGCGCGGCAACGAGCCCAGGCGCGCACGCGAACGAGCACGCGGCGGCGGGCCGGGACACAAGCACGGCGCCGAGCCACGGCACCGCGCCGGGGCGGAGCGCAGCTCCGAGGCCGGGCTCGGCTACGGGTGCATGGCAGGGGCCACCCCAGGGCTCAGGCACGTCCACGGGCCGAGGCGCAGCACCGGTCCCGCACACGGCGGCGGGCCACCCCGCCCCGGGATCCGGTGCGGCGGCGGGTCACCCCACAGCAAGGCCGAGTACGGCCGCAGGCGGCATGACCACGGGAGCGGCAGCCAGCCACGCCCCGGCAACGCACACAAGCGCGGGAGCAGCCCCAGGCGCGGGCCCGGCAACGCCCCATGACGACACCCCGGCCTACGGCATACCCGTCGGCCCACCAACCGGCCCCTGGCCGGAGGACCCATGGCAGCCCGCGCCCACGCCGCCCCCGCACCCGGCCGAAACCATGCGCCTCCGCGCAGTCCCGCCGCCCGGCCCGGCAATGAACCACGGGGTGGGCCCCGCCATGGGCTCCACGTCCAGCGGCGGTCTCAACGGAAAGGGCGGGGGGCGGGACGAAAACTGGGGGCCGGCGGATCCCCGATCCGGCCGTTCCACCCGCCGCCGCCCCCTGGCCCTCCTACTCGGCGCCGCCGCAGCCGTCGCCCTGAGCGGCACAGCCGTGGCCGTCTGGGCGCTCCCCGACTCCACCGAAACCACAGCCGCCCTGGCGGAGCCCACCCCTCCCACCCCCACAACCCCCGCTCCAGCCGCCCCCACCACCACCTCACCCTCAGCCACCCCCTCCCGTTCACCCTCGGCCTCCCCTTCCCCCAGCGCATCAAAGTCCGCCTCCCCCTCCGCCTCACCGACCCCTTCCCGCTCAGCCACCACCTCCCCGTCCCCCACCCCCTCGGCTTCGGCCACCCGCTCGCCCACCCCGCCCCCGGTGGCCCAGGCCCCCGTACTCCGCTACGGGGACACAGGCCCGGAGGTCGAAAAACTCCAGCGCCTCCTCGCCGGCAAGGGTCTGTACCGCGGAAAGTTCAACGGACAGTTCGACTGGCGCGTGGAGCGGGCGGTCTCCACCTTCCAGTTCGACCGCGGCATCGACGGCAAGGAGTGGGGCTACTACGGCCCGCTGACCCGCAAAGCCCTGGAAGGCTGACAGCACCCACAAAAGACACCCACAAAAGAAACGGGACGGGGGTCACACACCCCCAGGTGGCGTAGACCGCCCCCGGTTTTGTATCGTGAAGGAACAAAGTGGTTCCGCCTTCACTCCCTGACCGGTGGGCGGAACCACTTGTTCTCTTTTCCCGCCCGTCTGGAGCCCCCCGATGTCGGCCAGCACCACGACCGCGCCCCTCGTCCTCACCGCCAAGGCCCTCCTCCTGGACATGGACGGCACCATCGTCAACTCCGACGCGGTGGTCGAACGCTGCTGGCGCGAATGGGCCGTCTCCCACGGCCTGGACCCCGAGGAAGCCCTCAAGGTGGTCCACGGCCGCCAGGGCTACGCCACCATGGCCGTCCTCCTCCCGGACCGCCCGATGGAGATCAACCACGCCGAGAACGCGGTCATGCTCGCCCGCGAGACCGCCGACACCGACGGCGTGATCCCCATCGAGGGCGCCCCCGCCTTCATGGCCGCCCTCGACGGCCTCCCGCACGCCCTGGTCACCTCTGCCGACGCCGCCCTGGCCACGGCCCGCATGACCGCCGCCGCCCTCCCCCTCCCGGCGGTACGCATCACGGCCGAATCCGTCCAGGCCAGCAAGCCCGACCCCGAAGGCTTCCTCAAGGGCGCCGCCGCCCTGGGCGTGGACCCGGCCGACTGCATCGTCTTCGAAGACTCCGCCGCCGGCATAGCCGCAGGCCAGGCAGCAGGCATGCGCGTCATAGGAGTAGGCCCCCGCGCCGCCTCCCACTCCCCCACAGCCCACATCCCGAACCTGACCGCCCTAACGGTCACCCCCGTCGACGGCTCGATCCACCTCACGCTCCCCCCGACCCCGTAACCACCCCACCCCCGGTCCGGCACCCACGCGCGCGGCCCTCCAGCCTCCCCACCCCCGCCAGCACACACCTCCCGCACAAGCCTCAGCGCAGCCCGGCGCGCCCCTCTCGTAAGGCTCCCGGGGACTGGCCTGGTGAAGCGGGTCGCGCCCAGCGTCGTACTGCCTCTCGCAAGGCCCCCGAGGGACTGGCCCACGCCCGCCTGCAACGCTTCCGGGGACGCAATCTGGTCTCCGCACGGGCGCAGCACCCCTGCCCCCCGCCTTCACTTACGGGCCCTCGCACGTGTCGCAACCCACCCGTGGCGATGCCTTCGGACTTGCGGTCTCGCACCTGGTCTCCCCACGGGTGCAGGACTCCTGCCCGCCCAACGCGCGCCCGAGGCGCACCTTCACACATGGACCTCCACCCAACGGGCCCGCGCGCGCCTCAGCCTGCCGACGACGCCTTCGGGCTCGCGTTCGCGACCTCCCCTGAGCTGAGGGCGCCCGCCCACCAACCGCCCGTGGCGGGGGCGGCCGCCTGGGGAGGCATGCGCTGGGAGGGCCGGATTCCGGCGTGGGGGTCTCACCCACGCGCAACTCCGGTCCCACCACCGGACCCAGCCGACGCGCCCGATCCCCTACGGCTCCCCCCTGAGCTCAGGACGCCCGCCCGCCGACCAGCCGCACCCGGCGACCACCTTTCGCGTACGGGCCTCAAGACCCCGGCGCGGGATCCCGGCCCTCTCAGCGCATGCCTCCCAGGCGGTCATCCCAGCCACGGGCACGCTCACCCGCGCGGAACTCCAGGCCCACCACCGGACCCAGCCGACACGCCCCGATCCCGCACGGCTCCCCCCGCGCTCAGGACGCCCGCCGACCAGCCGCACCCGGCGAGCACCTTTCGCGTACGGGCCTCAAGGCCCCGGCTCGGGATTCCGGCCCTCTCAGCGCATGCCTCCCAGGCGGTCATCCCGGCCACGGGCACGCTCACCCGCGCGGAACTACGGGCCCACCACCGCAGCCAGCCGCGCGCCCGATCCCGTACGGCTCTCCCCGCGCCCGCACGCTCCGGCCCGTCGGCACGTCCCGCCCGGCGCGGACCCACCCCGCACGGGGCGCCGCCCTACTGCCCCACCCGGCCGTCGATCCGCTCCCGCAGGAGATCCGCGTGGCCGTTGTGGCGGGCGTATTCCTCGATCATGTGGACCAGGACCTCCCGGAGCTCCACCGGCTCGTCCCCGCCCGTACCCGTGACGTGCACCCCCGGCGCCCGCGCGACCAGTTCCTCCGCGAAGGCGACCTCCGCCCGCCAGGTGGCCCACGCGTCCGCGACCAGCGCCGGATCCGCGAATGCCCCCGTGAACTCGCCCGCCGGTTCCGCCTCCGAGCGGTAGTGCCGGCGTATCTTCTGGCCCGCCATGACCTGCCGGAACCAGTACTGCTCCACTCCCGCCAGATGCCGTACGAGGCCCAGCAGCGACAGGTCGGACGGCTCCACCGAGCGCCGCGCCAGGGCCTCCGCGTCGAGGCCCGCGCACTTGAGCTCCAGGGTCAGCCGCTGGTCGTTGAGGTAGCCGACGAGCACGTCCCGCTCGCCCCGGAATCCCCCGTCGGTACGGGGGTCCTCGTCGGGGTGGACGAACATGTTCGACCAGCCGAACCCCCGCCCCTCGGCGGGCATGACCCCTTCGCCGGGTTCGGCGGGCACGCTGGCCACATTGGGCCCAGCCGCCACGCCCGCACCGGCGGACTCACCCTCGGCAGGCGCAGCGCACGCGCCGGACGCGTCGGAAGCAGCAGAAACGGTGCGGGCGGCAGCGTCAGCGGAGTCGGTCACGCGCCCGAGCGTGATCGACAAGGCGCGGCACCCGCAACGGAATTTCCGCCACCGCCCACCGCGCCCCGCTTCCGGCACCGCCCGCCCAGCCAGCGGCTCAGCCCTCCGCCTCAGCCCGCAATTGCCTCGTACAGCGAGAACACGGCCAGCGCCCCCATAACCCCCGCCGCCACCTTCGTGATCAGCCGCAGCGGCACGTACTTCATCAGCGTGCGCCCGCCCAGGATGCCGATCCCCGCCACCGCCCACAGCGCCAGCACCGCGCCGATGCCGACCGAGACCGGGTCGTCGTACCGCGCCGCGAGGTTGGCGGTCATGATCTGGGTCAGGTCACCGAACTCCGCCACCAGGATCAGCATGAAGCCGGCCCCCGAGACTTTCCAGAAGGACTGGTCCGCCGGCGGCTTGACCTCCTCCTCCTCGCCGTCCTTCTTCAACAGCAGCATCGCCGCCCCCAGCAGGAACAGGACACCCACCACCGCCTGCACGAGCCGGTGCGGCAGCAGCGTCAGCACGCTGCCCGCCGCGATGGCGAGCGCGACGTGCACGGCGAAGGCGGCGGCGACACCCGCGAAGACGTACGAGGCGCGGTAGCGCGTGCCGAGCATCAGGCCGGCGAGGGCCGTCTTGTCGGGGAGTTCGGCGAGGAAGACGACGCCGAAGGCGATCGCCGTGATGGTGATGCTGAACACGGAGGAGGAACCTCAATCGGTCGGGCAGGACGCCATCGGTACCGAGAGACCTGGGATGTGTCAGGGGTCGCTTCGGCTCGGCGGCGCCCTGGCTTGGCGTATGCGCGTACGGAACGCGCCCACACCGGGACAGGACACTGCGGCCGAAGGTCTCGCTGGCCGACCGCGGTACGCGGCCTGCCTCCGGGCGCCGGCTGGGTGACCCAGCAGTATGTCGACGGTCCGGCGAAGAGCTACTCCCCTTCTGCTCCGAACAGCGTACGCGATGGCGGCGCCGGGCCGGAATGGGTCATTGGTCCCGCTGCGCCCCGGCTACGCCGCCCCCCGAAAGCCGCAGACCGCCCCGAACCGCCCGGCAATCACACGGCAGCCGCACCACACCACCCCCCACCCCACCCCCGGAACCTCAACTTCCATTTAAATCAGGCCCCTTGAGTGCCTTGATGTGACGTGCCCATGTCGCCACGCTGTCACCTGGCGCCCATCCCTGCGACACCCGGCGCCGCCAGCATGGCCACGCCCCGCCGGGGCCGCACGGCCACACCCCCCGCACCCAGGGAGCCCCTCATGGCACTCATGACCACTGTCTACGCGCGTCGAGTTGGCGTGCTCGCGTCAGCGGCGGCCCTCGCCGCCCTCACCTCCCTCGTCAGCGCCCCCGCCGCCCAGGCCGCCCCGCCCGCCCCCATCAGCGCCTCGGCCGCCCGCGCCTACCTGGCGACCGTCACGCCGAGGACGGAAGGCTCCACCAGCGGTTACAGCCGCGACCTCTTCCCCCACTGGAGCACCGTCTCGGGCACCTGTAACACCCGCGAGACCGTCCTCAAGCGCGACGGCGTGAACGTCGTCCAGGACTCCTCCTGTGCCGCGGTGAGCGGAAGCTGGTACTCCGAGTACGACGGCGCCACCTGGACCGCCGCCTCCGACCTCGACATAGACCACGTCGTCCCGCTCGCCGAGGCATGGCGCTCCGGCGCCAACTCCTGGACCACCAGCAAGCGCCAGCAGTTCGCCAACGACCGCACCCGCCCCCAGCTCATCGCGGTCACCGACAACGTCAACCAGGCCAAGGGCGACCTCGACCCCGGCAAGTGGCTGCCGCCGCGCACCGCCTACCGCTGCACCTACGCCCGCATGTGGGTCGACGTGAAGCAGTACTGGGGCCTGAGCATGGACTCGGGCGAGAAGAACGCCCTGGTCGGCATCCTCAACGGCTGCTGAGACGAGAGCGGAAGCGGCTACGGAAGCGGTTGCCGAACAGCTTCGGAGGCGCCTGCGGAAGCGGCCCCTGAACGGCTTCCGAGACGGCTCCGGAAACCGCCCCTGAACGCCTCCCGAAACACCCGCCGCACCCACCGCCGGACCGAGCACCGTCCAAGCCGGCCGATCTTTCCCCCATGAGGGGGAGGCGTGGCTCCCCCTCCCCGTCGTACCGTGATCGAAGGGGACATGAGGAGGGGGAGTCACATGGCCGGACTGCGCCTGGGGCCGCTGCTGCGCCACGTCGACTGGGACACGGGCGGGGCGGCCACGATATGGGTCGAGACCGACCGCCCGTGCACGGCCGAGGTGCGGTGCGCGGACGGGGCGGGCGGCAGCGCGCGCACCTTCCAGATAGCCGGCCACCACTACGCGGTCGTCCCGGTCACGGGCCTGACGCCGGGCGCGACCACGGCGTACGAGGTGCTGCTGGAGGGCCGGCAGGTGTGGCCGCCCGCGGACAGCGCCTTCCCTCCCTCCACGATCACCACGCCGACCGTGGAGGGCCCCGGCCGGCCCGCTCCCGGGCTGCGCGTCACCTTCGGCTCCTGCCGTCAGGCGGCGCCCCCGGCCGGGCGGCGCGGGCCGCACGGGGCGGACGCCCTGGACACCCTCGCGGCCCGGCTCGCCGCCGACCCCGAGGCGGAGCGCCCGGATCTGCTGCTCCTCCTCGGCGACCAGGTGTACGCGGACGCGCTGTCGCGGGAGACCAGGGCGTGGCTCGCGGCCCGACGGGATCTACGGGAGGCGCCGGGCGCCCAGGTCGCGGACTACGAGGAGTACACCCGGCTCTATGACGAGTCGTGGCTCGACCCGGAGATCCGCTGGCTCCTCTCGACCGTGCCGAGCCTGCATATATTCGACGACCACGACGTCATCGACGACTGGAACACCAGCGCCGCCTGGCTGGAGGAGATGCGGGCGACGCCGTGGTGGCGCGAGCGGATCCTCAGCGGCCTGATGTCGTACTGGGTGTACCAGCACCTGGGCAACCTCTCACCGGCGGAGCTGGCGGCCGACGCACTGTACGCGGAGGTACGCGCCACCCCGGACGGCACCGACGCGCTACGGGCCTTCGCCTCAGCCGCGGATGCCGATCCGGCCTCGGTGCGCTGGAGCTACCGGCGGGACTTCGGCCGGACCAGGCTGCTGATGGTGGACACCCGCGCGGCGCGGGTACTGGCCGAGGACGGCCGGGCGATCCTCGACCCGGAGGAGCAGCGCTGGCTGCGGGAGAACGCCCTGGCCGGGCACGGCGGCTTCGACCACCTCCTCATCGGGTCCTCCCTGCCCTGGCTGATGCCGCCGCTGATCCATGACGCGGAGACGTGGAACGCCGCGCTGTGCCGCGGGGAGCGGGGGCCGCGGTGGGCCCGGATCGGTGAGGACCTGCGCCGTCGCAGCGACTTGGAGCACTGGGCGGCGTTCCCGGCCTCGTTCGCGGCGCTGACGGACCTCATCGAGGAGGTCGGGACGGGCCCCCGGGCCCCCTCCACCATCTGCGTCCTGTCCGGGGACGTGCACCACGCCTACGTCGCGGAACCCCGAATACCGAGCACATCCCGGATATTCCAGCTGACCTGCTCACCGGTCCACAATTCCATCCACACCGTGGTGAAGTGGGGCTTCCGGCTGGGCTGGTCCCGGACGGGACGGTGGCTGGGGCGTGGCTTCTCGCTGCACGGCCGGACGGGCCGGCCGCCGGTCAACTGGCGGCGTACGGGCGGCCCGTGGTTCGGGAACCAGCTGATGACGCTGGCGCTGGCGGGACGCACGGCGCGGCTGCGCCTGGACCAGGCGCACAAGGGACGCCCCCGGGCCCGGCTGGTCACGGTGCTGGACCGGGAACTGACCGAGAGCTGACCGGAAGCTGAGTGGGAGCTCAGTGGCAGCCGACCGGGGCGGGAGCAGCCGACGGTTCGGCCGACCCGGACACCGTGCGTGAGGGCATCGGGCGTACGCTGTGTCGCTGTCAGCCGCTCCTGCCGCTCCCCCGCGACGTCGCGGCGCTTCATGCCGCAGCACGTCAACCGGACTGGGGAGTCCCGCTTTGTTGGAGACGCTGGGGTCGCTGACCGCGAGCCCATGGATCTACGCCGTCGTGGCGCTGTCCATCGTGCTCGACGTCTTCCTGCCCGTGCTGCCCAGCGGGGTGCTCGTGATCACCGCCGCGGCAGCCGCGGCGGCTGCCGGCGCGGCGGGCCCGGTACCGGTGCCGCAGCGGGTGCCGGACATCCTCCTGCTGCTGGTGATCGCGACCACCGCGTCGGTACTGGGTGACATGGCGGCCTTTCGCATCGCGCGGCGCGGCAACGCCCGGCTGGACCGCGCCATCGCCCGCTCCCGCCGCCTCAGCCGCGCCCAGGACCGCCTCGGCACCGCCCTGGCCCGCGGCGGCGGCGCCCTGGTCGTCATCGCCCGCTTCGCCCCGGCCGGCCGGTCGGTTGTCTCCCTGGGCGCGGGCAAGACCCAGCGCAAGGCCGCGGAGTTCCTGCCCTGGTCGGTCCTGGCGGGCATGGCCTGGGCGGGCTACAGCGTGGCCCTGGGCTACTTCGGCACCCAGTGGCTGGGCACCCAGTGGCTCGGCACGGCCGTCTCCCTCGTAGCCCTCTTCGCCGCAGGCGCCGCCGCCGCCTACCTCCTCCGCCGCCCCCCGACCCCTTCTCCGGCCTGACCCTGGCCTCGGTCCAGCCGGGGCACCGAAGCCGACCGGAGTGGTCGCGGTACCAGAGACGGCGAGGCCACCTCTTCCGCACCGTGCCGGGTGAGCCCGCGTGCCCGGTTCCGTACACCGCAAGGGCTCGCGCGTACGAGCCGTACTCGATTGCCCCGACAACGCGGCGGCGCCGTGCGGCCCCGGGCACGCGAGGCAGGCAGCTCCACGTCCCAAGGCCAGGCCACTCAGAAGCCGCTGACGCACCCGGCAGCAACCAACAGCCGGGACGGAAGGGGCCGCCGGGCAGCCACAGGGCGGCCCGGCCGGGTACGGGGCGACTGGGGCGGGGGCGCGTACACGCACCGGCGGGGCGGACCCGGGACGTCCAGGCCAGGCGCCGGACATCCGGGACCGGGCGCGCGACGGCCCGGCCCGCCGGGCGAACGGGTGACCAGACGTCCAGGCATCCAGGCCACCAGGCTGGCCGCCGTATCCCCCGGCCGGCGGAGTCGGATCACCCGTTCACCCGGTCCCGATCGCCGCCCCGGGCGCCTGCTCCTAGCGTCCACAGCACGGCGCGTCACCGAATCCGCGTCACATCCGTGGCCCGGCCGCGCCGTCCCGAGGAGCCGAGGAGTCTCCATGCCCGCCAAGCTTCCCGTCCCGCTCACCGCCGCCACCCGCTCCGCGGTCCCGCGCCGCCTGGCGGCCCTCGCGGCCGCGGCCCTCGTCGCCGCCGCGCCCACCGGCGTTGCCCACGCCGCCTCCTCCGCCACCGCCTCCCCGAGCACCGTCGCCCCCAGCGGCCGGGTCGCGCTGAACATGCAGGGCTGCGGCGCGCGGACGGCCCGGGTCACCTCGACCGCGTTCGGCGAGGTACGGCTGGAGACGGCCAACGCCCAGACCACCGGCCTCTCCGGCAGCGCCACCGTCTACCGCGACGCCAACCCCGGCACCCACCGCGTCACCTTCGAATGCGGCGGCCCCGGCGGCGAACGCGTCACCGTCTCCCTCCAGGTCACCCCCGGCGCGGCCCGCGGCGGTACGGGCGGCAGCGTCGGCTCGATGAGCACGGTGGAAACCGCCGTCGGCGGCACCCTCGCCGCCTGCGCCCTCGCCGGCGGCGTATGGGCCATCCGCCGCCGCCGAGCCTCCATCTGAAGGCGCGCCCTCAAGGCACGCCCGAGCACCGGCACAGCACAAAAGCCGGGCCGGACCCCTCACACAGAAGCCGCGGCCTGCTGCCCCCGTACGTGCACCCCGTCGAGCAGCGCCGCGGTGGCCTCCGCGACCGCGTCCACCGCCGCCTCGAACACCTCCTGGTTGTGCGCGGCGGGCACGCGGAACCCGGACACCTTCCGTACGTACTGCAGCGCGGCGGCGCGGATCTCCTCCTCGGTGGCCTTCTCAGGGATGGCGGGCGGACGCAGCGTCTTGATCGATCGGCACATACCTCCACTATCCCGCTACCGCGGCAGTTCGGCCCCGGAAAGCTTCATGATCAACCCAGCCTGGAGCCGCGCCTTCAACCCGGCGTCCTCGACAGCCTCCAGCAGATCGATGGCCTGCTGCGCCGTCTCGGCGGCCCGCCGGTCGTCGCGCAGCGAGGCCGTCTGCGCGGCCATGTGCCGCAGCGCGATATCGGCCCGCCGGTGGAAAAGCTGCCCGATCAGGGCCGTGACCAGGCCGGTGGAGCTGGTGACAACACCGAGGTACATCTCGCCGCCCGCCTCGGCCTTCCACACCGCGAGCCCGACCCCGACGAGCAGGATCGCCGCCCCGACCCCGGCGAACCGCTGACTGGTGGCAAAACTGCTGCGCGCCTGCGTCAGCCCGTACGCGTAGTACTCCACCAGCAGCGGCGTGAAGTCGTCCCGCCGATCCCCCAGCCGCGCCCGAGCGCGACCTGACCGGCTCCCCCCGACATCCTCGAACTTCCCGGGCCGCGCCCACACCGCGGGCAGCTCCACCTCCCCAGCCTCAGCGGAACCGGAAAGCCCCGCCACCAACCGAGCCCGCTCCTCGTCCCGCCTCCGCTCGAACCCGGCCCCCAGAAACCGCTCCACCCCCACCACGACCCCCACGGCCGCAACGACCGCCACAACCACCGCACCCCACGCGAGCCAGCCGCCCATCCCCCGACCATCCCACGCCCCACCCCACCCGCCAAGACCACCGCACCCGGCGCTGATGCGAACACGCCGCCCCGAACCTAGACTGGGCGTCACAAAGTCACCGACAGTAAGGAGACTGACACCATGGCCAAGCGAGGCAACAAGAAGCGCGCCCGCAAGAAGAAGAAGGCCAACCACGGCAAGCGCCCCAACGCCTGACCCAAGGCCCCCGCCCACCCCGGCCGGGGGCCTTTCAGCACGCCGACGTGGCCGCCCAGACCCGTCGATCGGCGCGCAAGATCCCCATGAATGCACGACGCCGAGGCGTTCCCGCTGGGGATGTGGCACCGATGTGGCGTCAGACGCGGAAAAAGGCCCCTAAGCCACAATCGGCTGAGGGGCCAACAACAGGCTCTCACCTGCTAGTTCCTACTGGTGGGCGCGGACGGTTTCGAACCGCCGACATCTGCTTTGTAAGCTCACCTGGCTACGCCTCGCGCCAGGCCGGACGGCCGCTTCCACAGCAGCAATAGTGGAGCCACAGTCACTGCGGATCTGCCGATGTGCGTCCACGTTGCCGTCAGCGGCTGCCGTCAGAGACGGCCTGCGAGCCGCGGCTGGTCACGGCGCACACGGCTCCGGAGGGGCCCATGCGCCTCAGGCGTTTCAGCAGGTCACAGACCTTGGGTGCGACCTGTGACGATGCCGCGCCCATGAATAGGCCGTGCCCCGGCCAGACGCAGGGGCACACCGCCTGCTGACGGATTAGCGGCGCCACCTCACTCGATGCTGCTCCACACACTTCAAGACACTTCAAGCTGACCTGATGCTTCGGGTGTGTCCTCAGCTCCCCGGCTTGGCCGTTCGTGACGTCACTAGTGCAGCGTTGCCAGCGTCCTGCAGTCTCTGATCAGCGACTTGATTGCCTCTGGGGTCTTGCCCACTATGCCCGGTATAGATGACTTCGTCACCATAGTCCTTGTCATCCCAGCAGCCCCCCAGAGACGACGATGGGCTCGGCACCGTTCTTCTTCGTTTCACAGATGCCGACCTAAAGAGGTCGATGGACACTGCGCCGACCTGCGAGCTTGCGACTACTGAACTTCTGACCCAACCTGCGCGTTGGCCACACCACCAATCATGGCCACACGATCGCGTGCAGCACTGACAGTGCCCGCGGGCCTGCGCTCCGAAGTCGACCGGGACGGCGGGCAGGAGTCGCCTGCCTGGCTCCCCGGCGATGCGTATGTGCGTGACGACATCTACGCATGTGAAGTAACGTGTGAAGCATGACGAGTAGCCAGTTGCCCACGCCCTTCGGTGACGAGCCATGCAAGGACAAGCACCTGACCCGCGCTCCGCTGGCTCGCGTCCTCGCTCAGCTGCGCTTTGAGCCCCTCTCGGCACTAGGGTCGCCTAACGTCACTTCCGAATTCGCGGCGCGACTGAGTAAAAAATACCCTTACCTTGAAACAGGATCCGAGTTCAATCTGCTAATTGGCAGCGGGCAGGTTTCGCCTCAGTCCAGCCAAAATCCAGTTTGGAGATTCCGCTCGCCAGATAGGTTGACCACAGTATCCCTGACCAACGGTTCGCTGGCGTTGGAGACGACTCAGTACGCGGGGCGAACAGATTTCTGCAAAGACCTGGCTCAGATCGCCGACGTGTTGAAGAACGTAGCGTATGTGCCAGCTTACACGCGAGTCGGGTATCGCTACACGAACAGAATCTCCGAATCGAATGACCTGGGGATTCTTTCCGAATTGGTCCGACCTGAAATTCTCGGAATCTCGGCAGCCGGACTCGATGGCAACGCTCACCTCGTGCACTCGCTTTCTCAAGCTGCTTTCGATCTGGCCAATGGGGACGGCTTCCTTGCCCAGTGGGGTGAAATGCCGGCCAACGGCACATTCGATCCATCACTGGATTTGCTGCCGGGGAGGAGTTGGATCCTAGACCTAGACGCCTTCCAACAAGGTGTGAGCATCGGCTCGGATCCCGAGGAGATCCGCGTTCAATCTGAGCGCCTTTCGAAGCGCGCCTACCGGTTCTTCCGATGGGCAGTTACTCCGAGATTTCTCATTCGCTTCGGGGGGTAAAGTTGACTACGTATTCGGCTAGCCACTCTCCCATCATTTCCTTCGTCGTCGATCCGGCGGTGAAAGAAGTGGCAGTTTCCAAGGTGAGCGTCCCCCCCGCGTCGCCTCGCGTGTGGGTCGCTGGGCTAGCACTGGCAACAGCATTCGCCACATCGGCCATAGCTGCGGCGCCGCCAGCCTATGGGCGACCCATTGCAGATCAGACTTCCAGCCCTGTGGTCGCCGCACTTGTTGCGACGCCCCCCCCACCTATCGACATGCCTGCTCGCGCTGATCTACCTTTCGATCAGGCTGAATTGGTACGCGTAATCCACGACGAGAGCGGCCTCACGTGGGAGCAGTTGAGTAAAGCTCTGGGGGTCAGTCGCCGAGCAACTCACCTGTGGGCGTCGGGCGGTCGCGTCAATGCCCGCCACGGCGAGATGATCATTCAGCTAGCACAGCTCGTCCGGTCCGCACCGACTGGCGTGCCGATGCAGGTGCGAGCCTGGTTGTATGCATCCGCGCCTGGCGAGCAAAGCCCCCTAGAGTCCTTCCAGGCGCGAAATCGCAGGGAGCGAACGCCAGTTGTAGGCGTCGGCTATACTCCGATTGAGTTGCTGTCCGCTGACACTGAGTGACTTCCCGGGGGGAGTGGCGTTGGACTCATCTTCCGGTTTGCAGGCAACGGGCGATACGGACTCACCGAGTGCAGATTGGCAGGGCGTCATCGGCGATTACCGCCAGGGTGACGTAGTTGGCGCGAAGCGCGTTGCGGTCCAGGTGGGTGACGATGACACGCAATGGGTTGAAACCCCTGATGGCGTGGCCATCATTCCTCAGACATGCGATTTGGTCCTCACTGATCGAACGATGGCGCAAGTAGTTCCCATTGTGATCCTTGACGCGAATGCAGCAAAATCTTCGAGCAAGGGTCAGCGTCCGAACTATGTCCCGCTGCCGAACTTGAGCCCCCAACATTTTGCCGATCTGACCTATATTGCCACCGTACCGAAATCTTTCCTCGTGAAGCATGCGAAAGCGGCTGGTGTCTCATCTATGGACGACATTCGCAAGTTCGGCCAAAGGGTTGGGCGTAGGTATAGTAGGTTCGCCTTCCCCGACAATGTCGTGCCTTGGTTGCGCCCCCTTCAATCTCTCGCTGAAAGCAAGGTTGACAAAGGGGAAAGCCCCATCGGTTGGGCGATGGCCAAGGTTGCGTCCATGCGTTTGGAATGCGACGACGAATGGGAAGTGGAACCTTACTCGCTCACATTGTGCATCGTTATGGAGCCAGGCGTACTTCCCCCCGTGCCTACTGACGTGCTGCCGGAGTGCCCAGAAACTCTGCATGGTTGGCTTTATCAAGGAGACGGGATCACCCTTCAGAAGAAGCCGGCCGAGATCGCTGAACGCCTCAAGAGCGGTGCACAATCGCTTGATGCGGCATCGCGATACTGGCTCTGGAGTGGCTTTGCGGAGGCGCTTGCAGGATTGTGCGTGCCGCGCCCCGATTCCAAACCCGGAGTCATGGGAGCCGTTATGGAGGGGCGGATTGAATCCGATATCATCTCGACGGAAGATTTTTCCTTTGAGAGGATGCGCCACTCCGAGGAGATTGATCTGGACCACCTCTCATCGCCGCTGCCGATCTGACATAAAGGGCTTTCGGTAGCCAGCGTGTGGCTTGGGTGCTTACTTCGGGCGGGGGCATCGCGGCGCCAGCATCAACGAACGCTGCTGTCATCCTGTCTGCCGTCGACCCACACGGAGTGATAGCGGGGCAGGCTTCTGGGGCCCAGGTGAAGGTCCCTGCTGGACGAACGACCCAGGCCCGAGAAGCCCGGTCGGCTATGGCTTGCCGGGGTCGAGGGCAGACGGGATGACAGCTCACAACCCCCACCACGAACCGGCTGGCAGCCGCAGAACCGGCCCTCGGTCATCCCGGTGCCGGACACGCCCCCGCCGGAGGCATCCGTCTGTGACGGAGGGCTTATGGGTCAGGCCGCGTTCACCCTCATCAGGCCCTCAGCCCATTGGCGCGCGGCCGGCGGGCCGGACGGGAGCGGGGGGAGACAGGAGCGCAGGCCCGGGATGACGGGTGTGCGACGCCGCCTCGGGAGGCGGAAGCGCCCTTGATGGAGTAGGGAAACCCTGCCGCGCCAGCCCTTGGCGGTTTCGAGAGCTCGGCGGCAAGCGCCCACCGGGACGCTTATCCCGTGAGGCTCCAAACAGCAGCGCTCATCTACTGTGCTGGCCCGCCCACGGCCCACAGGACGCCTCTGGCCAATTGCTGGCAGGGATCAGCCCACAAGCTGACCCGAGGTTGATCACCCATCGCATTGTCACAAGCCGAGGTCCGTGCACAACAGCTCCTGCACCTGCGCGGCCGTCCACCGGCCTGAGGCACCGGGGCACGCCGCAAGGTACTCCGCGATGTCCTGCTCCTCCCACGGCCCGGACTCCAGGAGGCCGCCGGCCAGGTACCGGAGGTACGCCGCCGAGGGCGCCAGCACGTCGATGTCACCAAGGGTCCACGGCGCCGTGAAGGTCAGAACGGGGATGTCCTCGATGGTGCCGGGGCAGATCAGCGTCTCGTACCGACCGGGGCCCAACTCGTCGCGTCCAGCCCGGAGAACGGCCGTCAGATCGAGGTCCACCCCTGGCTCCTGGTACATCTCCTGTGCGGCGATGTCAGACATCTGACTCACGGTCACCAGGTGCGCCCGTCCCCGCATTCGACCGGGGGCAGTCGGGTCGTAGAACCCGCGGCCTCCAGTCCAGACAGGGGATTCCGTGGCGAAGTACAGGCGTCCTGGCATCTCGACCGCGATGGATCGTTCCGGCGCATGGTGGTCACGACACCCCGGGTAGGTACGCGTCGCCCCGGGCGGGGTGCCGCCGGCGATGTACGCGGCAAGACGGTCCATGTGCATGTTGGAGCCGTAGGAGGCGTACCAGACCCGCTCAGGGGTGGGCAGCGCCCGACTCAAGGGTGTGGCGGTGTGTACGACCATGCTCGGTTCCTCGAAGGTGGGGGCGAGGGTGCTCATCAATCCGCCAGCACGGAGTAGCGGATCACGTGCCGGTCACCCGACAGGATGGTGATCATGGCCCGGAGCGGCTTCCGGTCCTTGTCGTAACCCGTCCGGGTGTGAGCAGCCACTGGCGTGGCCGGCGGGAGGTCGAGCCGTTCCGACTCCGCCCGCATCGGCATGCGGAAGATGATCTCGTCCTCGTACCGCACCTGGGCTAGCCCGCACTGGGCCAACACGCCGCCGGGGGCTGACACGTCCTCGGGCTTCATCAGCGGCGTGCCGCGGACTAGCTCCTCGGGAGCTAGCTGTCCGCCAGCGTGTACGACTCGTGGTCGATCAGACGGATCCGCTCGCGCACGACCGTCATCGCGGTCTTGGGGTCGAGCCAAGACGCTCGGCGACATCGGCCGGCGGGCGCCGGCTGAGTAGGCGTTGCCGTCACCCTTAGCCGTCAAAGGCCCCCAACCATAATCGATTGGGGGCCTTTGTGCCGGTGGGCGCGGACGGTTTCGAACCGCCGACATCTGCTTTGTAAGAGCAGCGCTCTACCCCTGAGCTACGCACCCGTGGATGAGTGGACAGCCTACATGCCGCGCGCACCCCCCACGCAAACCCGTTCGCGTGGGAGAGAATGGACGGGGGCATGGCGGACACGGTACGGGAGAGGGATTGTGGCGACGGCATCCCGGCGGTGGTTCGGTGGGCGGGACGAGAGTCGGCGGGCGGATGCGCAGGCGGCCAAGGATGCCGCCGCGGCCGCGTTCTACGAGCTGGACACCGCGCAGCGGGATCTGCGGATCTCCATGGAGACGATCGCCGCGGCCGACGGGTCGCCCGCGGCGCGGCAGGCCGCCGAGGGGTTCGTGGCGCTCGGGCAGCGGATCGACCAGGTCAGCCATGTGTACATCGAGGCGGTGGACGCGTACGACCTGGACCGGGCCGAGTTGGAGGCGTCGGTCGCGACGCGCGCGCGGGAGCAGCTGACCGGGGCGCGGGACGAGCTGGTACGGGTCAAGGCGGAGCTGGACCGGTTCGCGGCGGGGCTGCAGCCGCTGCTGGACAAGGCCGAGACGCAGCTCGCGCGGGTCGCGCCGGCGCGGGAGCGGGCTCGGGCGGCGTTGATCGGGGCGAGCGATGCGCTGGATGCCGTACGGGCCAAGGGGATGCGGGCCGATGAGCTGGCGGCGCGGCTGGCGGCGCTGGGGCCGGAGCTGACGAAGCTGAACCAGGGGGCGGCGCGGCACGGCGTGCAGGAGACGGTGCAGCGCGCGGACCGGATCCTGCGGGACGCCGAGGCGATACGGGCCGAGGCGGAGCGGTTGCCGGAACGCGCGGCGGAGATCGACCGGCGGCTGGTGAGCCTGCGGACGCGGGCGCAGGCGTTGCGGAACCGGGCGGACCGGGTGGATCCCGTGCTGAGCGAGTTGCGGCGGCGGTTCAGTGCGGCGTGCTGGCAGGACCTCCAGCACGTGCCGGAGGAGGCCGTACGGGAGGTCACGGAGGCCGAGCAACGCCTCGCGGAGGCCGGGCGGGCCCGGGACGAGCAGCGCTGGGCGGATGTGGGCGCGCTGATCGAGGCGGTACGGGGGTCGCTGGACGCGACGGACGAGGCGGTGTCGGCGGCGCAGGACCGGCTGACGCGGCTGGAAGCGGTGGCGCGGGATCCACAGGCGGAGGTCGACCGGACCCGCTTCGCGGTCCGGGACGCGCAGCGGCTCGCGATGGCGGGCCGCAGCGTCCCGGACCCCCGGCACGCGGGCCCCCTGGACGAGGCGGTGGCCCGGGTGAGCCGCGCCCGGGAGGGCCTGGAGGGCCGCCACCCGGACTACTGGGCGTTCCTCCAGGAGATGGAGTCGGTACGGGCCGCGGTGAACGCGGTGGTGACAGCCATCCGAGCGGAGCTCGGACACGGCTAGCGGGCGGACGTACGGGGCGAGGCCGCCGGTCCACGCACCGTACGCGGGCACGCCGACCGGCGTTCGTCGGCCCGGCGGGTGCGCCCTGGCGCGGAAAGGGCTCAGCCCCCTGAGACCGGGCCGCATCAGCGCGGGCTCCGCCGACTGCGCACCGTACGACCCCAGCCGCACGGGCACGCACCCCGGCCTCGTCGGCCCGGCGGGTGCGCCTCCCGGCGCGACCGTCACCGTGAACACCACCGCGTGCGGCACCGGCGGCCACGGGTGCCCGGCACCAGCTTGAACCGGCCGCCGCCGACCGTCGTGCCGTCGCCGTGGGCCTTGGCGCGGAGGGGGATCAGCTCCCTGAGGCTTGGCGCGGGCTCGCCGGTGGCGCACCGTACGACCCTGGCCGAGCTGTCACACGGGACCCGGACCGCCGTCGGCGCGGGTCGCGCTCCCCTGGCTCACGGAGAGCACGACTCCCCAAGAGCCGGCCGAGCGAGCGTCGGCACGCGCGGCCGTCGACCCCGTGAGCAGCCTGCCCCAGTGACCTTCGGGCCGGGGGTGGCAGGCGCAGGGAGAGACGTCAGGTTCTCGCGAGGCGGCGGGCCCGGCCGAAGCGGGCCACCGTGGGCGGCGGGGCGCGCACCCGCCCCCGGCAGATGGTTGGGGGCGAGGTCAGGCAGATGGCCGGGCGCTCCGACGGGCGGCGGGCCGGGCGGCTCGCGGCGTCACTGCACCCGGCGTGGGAGGTCCCGACGCCGCTGGCCAGGCCGAACCGGCCGCCAGGACGCGTACGGGCGCGAGCCGCCCGAACCCACCCAGCCTGCCCCCGCCCCGCCCTTGGCCGGAGCCCTGCCCAGGCCAGGCCCCGCCCCCTCAGCCGCAGCCGCAGCCGCAGCCGCAGCCGCAGCCCAACCACACCCCCAGCCAGTTGTCTCGCGCCCCCCGGCGGCGGATGCTGGGAGGGGTCGGGGGGTGAATGGGATAGAGGAGGGCGTTATGGCCCATACATTCCGTATTGCCCATCGGGCCGCCGCCCCGCCAGCCGGGTCGGCCGCGCAGGCCCCGCAGACCTACGTGCCGCACGCCGCCTACGGGTGTACCGAGCCGCATGAGCACTACGCGCCCTACATCCCCCGCGAGCCCGACCCCTCGGTGCCCCCGCCGCCGCGGTTCTCCGAGACCGTGTCGCGGCGGATGGCGCGGGTGATGCATCCCGTCAACGCGCGGCTCGACGAGCATCTGCCCACCGATCACAAGCTCAGCCAGGTGTACCGCGTCGGGGCCGGGCTCACCGGCGTGCTGCTCGTCGTGTTCGGGGTGCTCGGGCTCATCCACCGGATCGGGTTCTTCGACACCGGCGGCGACACCGTCCTCGCCCTGAACACCAACGGCGCGCTCAGCGTGCTGTCGATCTGCTTCGGCCTGCTGCTCATCATCGGGATGGCCATCGGCGGAACCTTCGCTTCCACCCTCAACATCGTGCTCGGCGTGCTCTTCATCGCCAGCGGGTTCGTGAACCTCGCGCTGCTCGACACCGGGCTGAACTTCCTCGCCTTCCGGATCCCGAACGTCCTGTTCAGCTTCGTCGTCGGCGTGATGCTGATGTGGTTCGGGATGTACGGGCGGGTGGGCAGCGCGCTGCCGCACGACAATCCGTACTGGCGCGCCCGTCATCCCGAGCAGGCCGCCCGGGAGGATCGGGCACGAGCGCGAAAGGCCGTCTGAGCGACCCGCCCCGCCGGCCGTAGCGCACGGCCGCCGGGCCCGCTTAGCCTGTGCGCATGCCTCGTTACGAATTCCGCTGCCGGACCTGCGACGACACCTTTGAGGTCAGCCGGCCCATGGCCGAGTCCTCCGCCCCCGCCGACTGCCCCGCCGGGCACGCCGACACCGTGAAGCTGCTGTCCGCCGTCGCCGTCGGGGGCGCCGCCGGAGCACCCGCCCCAGCCGCCCCCATGGGAGGGGGCGGCTGCTGCGGCGGTGGCGCCTGCGGCTGAGCGGCTGAGCGGCCGAAAAAGCCACAGACACCAGCCGCCCACCGCCCCAGCCGCCCCCGCCGTCTCAGCGCTTGCGCGACAGCGTCAGCCCGTCCGAGATGGCCAGCAGGACCGAGTCCATGCGGTCGTCCGCCGTTACGTGGTCGTTGAAGGCGCGGACGCCCGCCGCCGAGCCGGTCGCGGACTCGTCCAGGACCGAGCCGTGGAACAGCGTGTTGTCCGTGACGATCAGGCCGCCCGGGCGGAGCCGCGGTACCAGCTCCTCCCAGTAGGCGACCTGGTTCTCCTTGTCCGCGTCCACATACGCCATGTCGATGTGCGGCTCGGACGGCATCGCCCCCAGCGTCTCCAGCGCCGGGGCGATGCGCAGCTCGATGCGGTCCGCGACGCCCGCCTCCGCCCACGCGTCCCGGGCGTGCGCCGTCCACTCCTCCGAGACGTCGCAGGTGATCAGGCGGCCGTCCGCGGGCAGCGCCTGGGCCATGGAGAGGGCCGAGAAGCCGGTGAAGGTGCCGACCTCCACGATGTGGCGGGCGCCGGTCAGGCGGACCAGGAAGGCCAGCAGCGGCCCCTGCTCCTCCGCCGACTGCATCCCGGCGACATCGGGGAACGTGGCGTACGTCTTCGCGACCAGCCCCCGCTGGACCCGGTCCAGCGGGGGGTTGTGGTCGAGCATGTAGGTGTAGAGCTCGTCTGTGATCTTGGTGCTGTTGCCCTTGGTCATGCGTCCAGTCTGCCGAGCCGCCGGGCTTCGCGGGTGAAAGCCCGCACGATCTCCTCACCCGCCAGCACTCCCGCCTCCGGCAGGGCCGTCACGGAGGGCGCCGTCCAGCCCACGTCGGCCAGTTCGCCGTGGCCCGGCCGCCAGGCGGCGTCCGCCGCGAGCAGCAGGTCGGCGTCCAGCAGCGAGTCCCCGGCGGCCAGGGTGGCGGTCGCGCCGGTGCGGCGGGCGACCTCCCGCATGGCCGCGCTCTTGGTGAGCGGGCGCGGGACGGCGTAGATCTTGCGGCCCTGGAGGGAGACCGTCCAGCCGCGGGCCTCGGCCCACTCCGCCAGGGACTTGAGCCATTCCTCGGGCACCAGGTCGCGTTCGACGACGAGGTACGCGAACAGGTCCTCCGCCACCCGGGTCTTGCGCAGCCACACCGGGTCCGCGACGGCCACCAGGTGCCGGCTGACCTCCTCCAGCGGAGCGCACTCCTCCGCCAGCCGCGCCGCGACCTGCCGCCGCCAGTCCCGGTCGGGGACCCCGTCGACGAGGAGCTGGCCGCCGTTGGCGCAGATCGCGTACGGGACCGGGCGGCCGGGGAAGCGGATGCGCTGGTACTGCTTGCGGGTGCGGGTGGTGGTGGGGACGAGGACGACGCCCGGGTCCTCGGTCAGCCGCGCCAGCAGGGCCGCGGCCGTCTCCGTCATGTAGGACAGCGGCTTGCTCTCGTGGACCTCGACGCACAGCAGGCGCGGGGCCTCCGGGTCGGGCATGGTCAGGCCGAGGGCGGCCGTCGAGTAGATGAGCGTACGGTCGAGGTCACTGGCTACGAGGACGGTCACTTGGCGGCCACAGCCTTTCCGTCGGCGCCCGTGGCGCCGCGCGTGAAGCGGGGGTGGATGAGACCCACGCACGTGTAGGGCAGTCCGTCGACCTCCTCGACCGGGACCCCGCGCTGCTCGGCCAGCAGCCGTACGTGGTCCAGGTCGGCCCCGGCGCCCCGCTGCGCCAGGATCTTCCAGGGCACCCGGCGCAGCAGGACGCGGGTGGTCTCGCCGACACCGGGCTTGACGAGGTTCACGTCGTGGATGCCGTACTCCTCGCTGATCCGCTCGACCGCCGCCCAGCCCTCCCAGGTGGGGGTGCGGTCGGCGGCGAGCAGTTCCTTGACCTGCTCGTCCACGGCACCGGCCACCTCGTCGAAGTGGGCGGCGACGGCGTCGACGAAGGCCACGGAGACATCGGCGGCGGCGAGCTCGCGGTAGAACTTCGCGCCGTGGAAGTCGCCGGGGCCGACCAGGTCGGCCCTGAGCACCGTACGCGAGATGAGGCCGGAGACGGTGGAGTTGAGGCAGGCGGAGGGGATGAGGAAGTCCTCGCGGGTGCCGTAGGTGGGCACGCAGGAGCCGGGGTCCGCGAGGACGACGATCTCCGGGTCGAAGCCGGGGAAGTCCGCCAGGGCCTCCTTCAGCTCGCGGGTGATGGCGCCCTTGCCGGTCCAGCCGTCGACGAAGACGATGTCGGCCGGGTCGTGGCGGGCGGCCAGCCAGCGCAGGGCGTTGGCGTCGATGCCGCGGCCGCGCACGATGGAGACGGCGTAGTGCGGGAGGTCCAGCCCGTGCCGGGCGCGGGCCCAGCGGCGCATGAGCACGCCTACGGGGGTGCCGGCGCGGGCCAGCGAGACCAGCACGGGCGACGGGGAGCGCTCGGCGAGCACGGTCTCGGTGACGGTGCCGACGGCCTTCGCCACGCGGGCGGCGGAGGCCGTGAGCGCGCTCCGGTACAGCGCCTGGTACTGCGGTGACGGCTGGTACTCGACGGGCAGCGACTCGGCGTAGTGCGCGCCGCCGGCCTGGATCGCCTCCTCGCGCTCCTCCGTCGGGGCCTCCAGCCGCACACCCGAGAGGTCCTGGAGCAGCCAGCCGACGTCCTCGGGGGCGTAGGAGGAGAAGGCGGGGCCGCGCAGGGGCTCGGTCATGATCGGCTCCTGCCGGGTGGGGGACGCGCCGCCGGGGGCGGCGGGGATGTACGACGGGATCACGGCCAGGACGATCCGGCCGGTGTGCGGGGCGAGGGCGGCGAGCAGGCCGGTGTGCAGCCCGGGGGTGTCCCCGGCCGAGTCCACGACGGCGACGACGGTGTCGAAGCGGGCCTCGCCGGCGCCGGGGGCGACGTTGTAGGCGTAGCGGTCGCCGGGCCCGTCGGCGGGGGCGTCGTGGGCGGGGAAGACCAGCCGGGTGCGGATGGCGTAGCCGGGGTCGTCGACGGCGAGCACGGGCGAGCGGGTGGTGGTGGAGAACCGGACCTCGGCCGCGGCGCCCGCCTCCTCCAGCGCCTTCGCGAGGCGCAGCGGCGCGTACATCAGCTCTTCGTTGCCGAGTACGAGCACCCGCCCGGCCCCCTCGCCCAGCGCGGCCCCGATCCGCCCGGCCATCCCGGGCAGCGCCTCCTCCAGCCGGGCCCGGTGGGCGGCGGTGAACCCGTGCCGCCCGCCGTCGGGCAGCCCCTCGGGCCACTCCAGCCCGACGCGGACGAGGCCGGCCTGGGGAAGTGCCTGCTGACCCGCCGCATCGGCCTCGTACCGGTCCACCAGCGCCTGGCCCTTCGCCAGGACCCCCTCCGGGAGGGTGGCCGTGCCCGAGGCCAGGGCGATCAGGTCCACCCTGGCGCCCAGTTCGGCCGCGAACGCCGTGAGGCGGGTGCGGTCGGCCGGGGAGCGCATGTCGACCAGGGCCACGACCACGTAGTGCGTGCGCGGATGGCGGGCGTGCAGGTCGCGGATGGTGTTGAGGACCGTGTTGCCGGTGGAGAACTCGTCGTCGACGAGGACCAGCGGCCCGCTGCCCGCGAGCAGCCGCGGGTCCTCGGGCAGCAGCAGGTGCGAGGTGGCGTGCGAGTGCGCCTCCTCGAAACCGCCCGCCGGGGTGACGCCCGGTACCGGCCGGCGGGTGGAGTGCAGGTAGGGGGCGGGGCCCAGGCCGTCGGCCACGCAGTGGCCGAGCCCGGTGGCGGTCTCGGCGTAGCCGAGGACCACGGCCGAGGCGGCGGCCTCCTCCCCGAGCAGGGCCCGTACGCGCTCGCCGAGCCTGTACCCGGCCTCGTACACCGTGCGCGGGGAGCGCGGCACGTGCTTGCCCAGCACCCGCGAGACCAGCAGGTGCGCCCGCTTGGGGTTGCGCCGCAGGGCCAGCCCCAGCAGCTCCGTCAGCGGCGGCCCGCCTCCGGAGTCCTCCAGGGACACGCCCAGCCGGTCCGCGACCCAGGTACCCGACCACACCGCTTCGATCGTCTCGCCCTTCCTCGTCGTTGCCATCGGTTCCGGCCCGCTCACACCCGGAGTCCGGCCGTGAGCAGGTCGACGAAGCCGACCTGTTCCTTCGCCACACCGAAGACCTCGGCGCGCAGCATGGTGCGCTCGGCCCAGGCCCGGTGGGGCTTCACCTCGTTCATCTTGTTCGTGTAGGCGCTGCGCAGCACTCCGCCGCCGCCGCGCTCGGGCCGCAGGATGTCCTGGGCGTCGCAGAACTCCTCGTGGGAGACCACCGACAGCGCGTGCACGGGGGTGACGTGCGCGGGGTGGATGCAGGTCTTGCCGAGCAGGCCGTTGGCCCGGTCGAGTTCGATCTCGCGCAGCAGTCCGTCGAGGTCGTGCTCGATCAGGGCGGTGCGCAGCTCCTCCACGCCCTCCTCCAGGAAGGGGCTGCGGCGCAGCTGCGGCTTGAAGAGGCGCTGCTGGCTGCGGAAGTACTCCCAGACGGGGCCGGTGACGGTGAAGCCGGTGCCGTCGGCCCTGCTCAGGACGTTGACGACGTCCGCGATGACGCCGGCGACGATCTGCACGTCGTAGGCGGTCATGTCGGGAGTGCGGCGCAGTCCGTAGGCGGAGCAGAAGTCGGTGACGCCGAGCCGCAGGGCGAGGACCCGCTCGCGGTGGTCGTTGACCGTGCGGGAGATGCCGGCGAGGGTCTCGACGCGGGTTTCGAGGTGCAGCAGGCCGGGGGTCTCCAGGACGGGCATGGCATACAGCCGGGCCCGTCCGCTCGTCGCCTCGGCCTCGGCGAGGGCCTCCAGGAAGGGCAGGCCGTGCTTCTCGTCGAACTTGGGGAGTACGAATCCGGCCAGCAGCCGGACGGAGCCGCCGAGGCGGCGCACCAGGTCGGGGATCTGCTCGGGGGTGCGGACGCGGATGAAGAGCAGCGGCAGCTCCGCGGCATCGGCGGCGAGGTCGGCGAACTGCCGGACGAGGTTGTCCTCGGCCAGGGCCACATCGGCGTCGCTGATGGAATCCTCCAGGCAGAGGACCATGGAGACCACCCCGCGGGCGGACTGCTTGCGGATGTCCGCGGCCAGGGCGGGGCGGGTGGCGGGGCTGTACAGGGTGGCGCCCAGGGCCGCGGCGAGGACGCGGGCGGGTGATTCCGCGGTGAATTCCGCCGGTTCCTGGTGGAAGAGGTCCCGACGGACCGGGGGCGATATGTGCCCAAAGTGACGCATGTTCTCTCCCCGTACTGCCTCGGCGGCCCAACTGGCATGGCCGGTAATAGTACGTACGAACGTGAGTCAAGAGTTCCTCAAGCACATGAAGTTCAGGTAACCCTCTTGCACCATGCCCAGCTCGCGTGATCGGTACAAGGCCCTACGGGGGGCCGCATTGTCCCGCTCCACCCCGGGAGGGCAGGATGACGTGCATGACGCACGCGATGCAGAAGGGCTCGAACATCCCGGTGGCCCCCGTGGCCGTCCGGGCGGTGCTGCGCTGGACCGGCGGCCCCGAGGTGCCGGACGTGGACGCGTCGGCGCTGCTCGTGGGCCCTGACGGGCGGGTGCGTTCGGACGAGGACTTCGTCTTCTACAACCAGCCCCGCCACCCCTCGGGCGCCGTCTGGCGGCTCGGCAAGAAGCAGATCGGCGACGCGGTCACCGACGCGGTCCAGGCGGACCTGCGCACGGTGCCCCCGTCGGTGGACCGGATCCTGGTGGTCGCCTCCGCCGAGGACGTCCCCTTCCAGCGGGTCCGCGACCTGCGGATCCTCCTCTACGACGCCACCGCGCCCGGCGGCTCCGAACCGCTCGCCCACTTCGACGTACGGCCCGAGACCGGCGCCGAGACGGCGCTGATCTGCGGGGAGCTGTACCGCCGGGGCGACGGCTGGAAGTTCCGGGCGCTCGGCGAGGGCTACTCGGACGGCCTGGTGGGCCTGGCCACCGACCACGGGATCTCGGTGGACGAGAACGCCGCCGAGCCGGAGGCGGGCCCGGGCCCGGCCGCCGGGAGCGGGGCCGGGGCCGGGAGCGGCGCCGTCGGTCAGGAGACCACCGCGATGGCCCCGCCCACGCAGGCCCCGCCGGCCACCCCGCCCGCCTACGGCTACCCGCAGCCGGTGTCCCCGGTGCCCGGGCCGGGCGGCGACCCGTCCTTCCGGCTGCCGGCGCAGGGCCCGCAGTTCATCCGCCGCTGAGGAGGGCGGCCGGGGTGGCGCCCCGGCCGCGGTTCCTCCGGGCCGCGGTTCCGCCGGGCCTGGGCTCCCCCGGGCCGGGCTCCCCGCGCCGGGGCTCCGGTCAGTGCTTGGTGCTCTTGTAGCCCCGGCCCCACTGGAGCCCCCAGCCGTACAGCCGGTCCAGCTCGGCCTGGAACCCGTACACGAACTTCACCTCGCGCCGCACGACCAGCTCGCCCTTGACCTTCTCCAGGGAGACGACGGCGCAGGAGCGGGCCTCCGGGTGCCGCTCGTCCAGCGGGATCTCGATGCGCGGCCCGGTCACCGGGAAGAGGGTGACCATGGCGTGCGTGCGGTCGAAGGCCGGGGTCTGGTCGTAGATGTAGACGAAGACCAGCAGCCGCTTGATGTCGTCGGCGTGGTCGAGATTGATGTACAGGGTCTCGCCCGAGCCGGAGCCGAACCGGTCGTCGCCGCTGAGCTTGACGTACGGCGGGTCGTTGAGGTCGCCCAGCAGGTTGCCCAGCGGCTGCACCGCGCCCCGGGTGCCGTCGGTCAGCTCGTAGAGGCAGCCCATGTCCAGGTCGACGTTGACCATGCCCTGGGTGTGGGCCTGCACCATGTCCGGTTTGAAGAGCTTGAACGGATGTCGGAAGAGCTGGCCGCTCTGGCCGGAGCGGCCGCCGATGTCCGAGGTGCGCATGCGCCAGGACAGATTGACGCGCAGGTTGCCGTGCACGGCCTCCTGCCGGCTGAGCGAGACCGTCGCGTGCCGCTTGGTCAGTTCGATCGCGTTCGACGAGGCGCTGCCCGACTGGAACTGCGCGGCGCGGCTGCCCATGATGCCGTCGAAGAACCCCATTCCCTTGTCCCCCCTGGTCCCCCTGGACCCCTTCGATGCCTACGGAGAGCGGGGCGGCCCGCCAGGTCCGTGGACCCGGTGGACCGCCCCGCAGTGAGCGTTCCGCATTACCGCCGCCGTCATGCGTCGACGGTGGAACCCTCCGGTTCGGAACCCTCGCGTTCCAGGCGCTTGTTGCGGCGCACCGAGGACCAGAAGGAGGCGGCGATCAGTACCACGCCGATGAGGCCGGTGATGATCTCGCTGATCTCGTGCTGGATGGTGACGAGCAGGATGACGGCGAGCGCGCCGATCGCGTAGTGCGCGCCGTGCTCCAGGTAGACGTAGTCGTCCAGGGTGCCCTGGCGGACCAGGTAGACCGTGAGCGAACGGACGTACATGGCGCCGATGCCCAGGCCCAGCGCCATCCAGAAGATGTGGTTCGTGATGGCGAAGGCGCCGATGACCCCGTCGAAGGAGAAGGAGGCGTCGAGGACTTCCAGGTAGAGGAAGAGGAAGAACGCGGCCTTGCCGGCGAGGCCGACGGCGGAGACGGGCTTGCCCTCGGCCTTGGCCTTCTCCTCCTCCTCGTGCTCGCGCTCCTCTTCCTCCTCCAGCTTGTCCTCGAAGTAGGAGGACAGGCCGCCGACGATCAGATAGGTGATCAGGCCGGCGACGCCGGCGAGCAGCACGGTGGCGGACTTGTCCGCGTGGCCGGTGCTGGTGTGGGCGTTGACCGCGAAGGTCATGGCGGAGACCAGCAGCGCGATCAGGGCGATGCAGACCGACAGCATGTCGACCTTGCCGAGCTTGGCCAGCGGGCGCTCCAGCCAGCTGAGCCAGGTGTACTCGCGCTCCTCGAAGATGAAGTCGAGGAAGATCATCAGCAGGAACATGCCACCGAAGGCCGCGATGGCCGGGTGCGCGTCGGTGACCAGGGCCTCGTACTGCTCGGGCTGGTCCATGGCCAGCTCGATGGCCTCGATGGGCCCGACCTTGGCGCTGATGGCGACAATCGCCACCGGGAAGACCAGCCGCATACCGAACACGGCGATCAGGATGCCGACGGTGAGGAAGATCTTCTGCCAGAAGGCATTCATCTTCTTCAGGACTCCGGCGTTGACGACCGCGTTGTCGAACGACAGGGAGATTTCGAGGATCGACAGGATCAGTACGATCCCGAACGCCTCCCACCCCCACTGCCACGCGGCGAAGGCAAGGCCGAGCGCCGTGATGGCGAACGACCAGCCGAAGGTTTTCAGAACCACTGGCACCTGGCACCCCATGCGTGTTGTAAGGCTTTACGAAACGTTGACCCCGAAGTCTAGAGCGATGCCCCTCAGGCCCGACGCGTACCCCTGTCCCACCGCACGGAACTTCCATTCGCCGCCGTACCGGTAGACCTCGCCGAAGATCATCGCGGTTTCGTCGGAGGCGTCCTCGGAGAGGTCGTAGCGGGCGAGTTCCTGCCCGTCGGCCTGGTTGACCACGCGGATGAAGGCGTTGTTGACCTGGCCGAAGCTCTGCCGTCGGGTGTCGGCCTCGTGGATGGAGACCGGGAAGACGATCTTGTCCACCACGGCCGGCACCTTGGTGAGGTCGATGAGGATGGACTCGTCGTCGCCCTCGCCCTCGCCCGTGAGGTTGTCACCCGTGTGTTCGACGGAGCCCTCGGGGCTCTTGAGGTTGTTGTAGAAGACGAAGTACTCGTCCCCCAGCACCCGGCCGCCGTTGCAGAGCAGCGCGCTGGCGTCGAGGTCGAAGTCGGCTCCGGTGGTCGAGCGCGCGTCCCATCCGAGGCCGATCAGAACCCTGGTGAGGTTCGGCGCGGCCTTGGACAGTGAGACGTTGCCCCCCTTGGCGAGTGTGACGCCCATGCTGTGGTCCTCCCCGGACGACGGTGTGAACGGTGCGGCGGTGGTGCGCTGCCGCTGTGGCGCGGTGCTGCGGCGGTGCGGTACTGCGGCGGTGCGGTGCTACGGCTGCGGCGGTGCGGGCGAAGCAGGTCCGGCGCCGTACACACAGTGCACGACGCCGGACGGATGAACTGCTCTCAGGCTCAGACGTTGACGCCGAAGTCCTGCGCGATGCCGCGCAGGCCGGAGGCGTACCCCTGGCCGATGGCGCGGAACTTCCACTCCGCGCCGTTGCGGTAGAGCTCGCCGAAGACCATGGCGGTCTCGGTCGAGGCGTCCTCGGAGAGGTCGTAGCGGGCGAGCTCGGTGTTGTCGGCCTGGTTCACCACGCGGATGTACGCGTTGCGGACCTGGCCGAAGCTCTGCTGGCGGGTCTCGGCCTCGTAGATCGAGACGGGGAAGACGATCTTCGCCACATCGCCCGGGACGCCGGCCAGGTTGACCTTGATGGCCTCGTCGTCGCCCTCGCCCTCACCGGTGGTGTTGTCACCGGTGTGCTCGACCGAGCCGTCGGGGCTCTTGAGGTTGTTGAAGAAGACGAAGTTGGCGTCGCTGGCGACCTTGCCCTGGTCGTTGGTCAGGATCGCGCTGGCGTCGAGGTCGAAGTCGACACCGGTGGTGGTGCGAGCGTCCCAGCCCAGACCGACGATGACCGCCGTCAGGTTAGGCGCGGCCTTGGTCAGCGAGACGTTGCCGCCCTTGCTGAGGCTGACTCCCACGGGTCCTCCATTGGGTTCTGTGTGGGGCGGGGCCCCGTCGTGCGGTTGCTACCGGATCAACGTTTCGATCCTAGTGACGGGTTCCCGCCCGATGCCGGTTTTCGCAGGGAACCGCGGGTGCGGTCCACCGAAGCGCTGTCAGAGGCTGTCGAGCGCCTTGATGTACTCGTTCAGGTCACGCGCGTCGGGCAGCCCGTTGACGACCGTCCAGCGGACGACGCCCTCCTTGTCGATGACGAAGGTGCCGCGGACCGCGCAGCCCTTCTCCTCGTCGAGTACCCCGTAGGCGCGGGAGACCTCGCCGTGCGGCCAGAAGTCCGACAGCAGCGGGTACTCCAGGCCCTCCTGCTCCCCGAAGACCCGCAGGGTCGGCACGGAGTCGTTGGAGACGGCGAGGAGCTGCACCTCGTCGTTCTGGAACCGCGGCAGGTGGTCGCGCAGCTCGCAGAGCTCACCGGTGCAGACACCGGTGAAGGCGAACGGGTAGAAGAGCAGGACGACGGCCTTCTCCCCCCGGAAGTCGGAGAGCCGCACGGTGGCACCGTGGTTGTCCTTGAGTTCGAAGTCGGGCGCCTTGTCGCCGACCTGGATCGCCATCTTTCGCATCCCTTCGTCCCGCATCCCTGCGTTGAGCCGTTCAGGTGATCCCCACCCTAGGGCCTGGCCTGCGTGCCGAGCCTACGGGCCGGGTACGCGCACGCCCCACCACCCGGGTCGTCCGGTGCGGCGGGGCGTGGGTTCCGCATGTCTGCGGGGCGCGGCTCAGCGCTTGGACTTGGCCGCCTTGGGCGTCACCAGCTTGGTGGAGGTCCACTCCTTGCCGACGGGCAGTCCCTTGGCCAGGGAGAGGCCCGCGGTCTCGGCGGCCTCGCTGATGTCGCTGGCCTCGACGTAGCCGTCGCGGCCCGTCTTGGGGGTCAGCAGCAGGATCAGTGCGCCGTCCTCGACCAGCTCGGTCGCGTCGACCAGGGCGTCCGTCAGGTCGCCGTCCTCGTCGCGGAACCAGAGCAGCACCGCGTCGGCGCCCTCGTCGTATTCCTCGTCGGCGAGCTCGCTCACGAGCTTCTCGACGGCGTCACGGAATTCCTGATCGACGTCCTCGTCGTAGCCGATCTCCTGGACCACCTGTTCGGACTGGAAACCCAGCCGGGCGGCCAGGCTCTCCGCGTGGTCCGCGGTCGCGCTCACGGGGTGCCTCCTGCTCATGTTCGGTGAATGTCTTCCGGCGGCGCGCGTACGCGCAGCATTGGGCGTAGTCCACACGGGCGCGGCGGATCGCGCAAGTACCCGACGGCCGAGACCGTCGAAACGGTGACGATTGCGGCCGTCTCGCCGCAACTTTCAGCCTGCCCGTGTGCACCTCTGGTGATTCATCCCACACCATTGCAGCTCATTCGGCATCATCGGTCGGCGCATGGGGCCTTTATGTCCGTTCGGGAGGCGAACGGCCTTGCGAAGCCGCTGACCGCTTTGGGCGTAAAGTCGCGATTCGGGGGTACACTCCCGCCCGCCGCGCGGGGACCGGACCGGTCCCTCACGCCGGGTTTTCCCTGTCCACCGCGAGGATTACCCAGTGGTACGGATGACGATTCCCGCCGGGCGGTGGACCATGGGAGCGGCGCCCCCAGGCACGGCACCGGCACGATCTCACCGACAGCGCCCCGACAGCGCCCCCGACAGCGAAGGAACAGCGTGGCTTCCGCATCCGATCGCAATCCGATCATCATTGGCGGCCTCCCGAGTCAGGTCCCGGACTTCGATCCGGAGGAGACCCAGGAGTGGCTCGACTCCCTGGACGCAGCGGTCGACGAGCGGGGCCGTGAACGCGCCCGCTACCTGATGCTGCGCCTCATCGAGCGGGCGCGCGAGAAGCGCGTGGCCGTGCCCGAGATGCGCAGCACGGACTACGTCAACACGATCGCCACCAAGGACGAGCCCTTCTTCCCCGGCAACGAGGAGATCGAGCGCAAGGTCCTCAACGCCACCCGGTGGAACGCGGCCGTCATGGTCTCGCGCGCCCAGCGCCCGGGCATCGGCGTCGGCGGCCACATCGCCACCTTCGCCTCCTCCGCCTCCCTCTACGACGTGGGCTTCAACCACTTCTTCCGGGGCAAGGACGAGGGCGACGGCGGCGACCAGATCTTCTTCCAGGGCCACGCCTCCCCCGGCATCTACGCCCGCGCCTACCTCCTGGACCGGCTCAGCGAGCAGCAGCTCGACGCCTTCCGGCAGGAGAAGTCGAAGGCCCCGTACGGCCTGTCCAGCTACCCGCACCCGCGGCTGATGCCGGACTTCTGGGAGTTCCCGACCGTCTCGATGGGCCTCGGCCCGCTCGGCGCGATCTACCAGGCACGGATGAACCGCTACATGGAGGCGCGCGGCATCGCGGACACCTCCAAGTCGCACGTGTGGGCGTACCTCGGCGACGGCGAGATGGACGAGCCCGAGTCGCTGGGCCAGCTGTCGCTCGCGGCCCGCGAGGGCCTGGACAACCTGACCTTCGTCGTGAACTGCAACCTCCAGCGGCTCGACGGCCCGGTCCGCGGCAACGGCAAGATCATCCAGGAGCTGGAGTCGATCTTCCGGGGTGCCGGCTGGAACGTCATCAAGCTGATCTGGGACCGCTCCTGGGACCCGCTGCTGGCCCAGGACCGTGACGGCCTGCTGGTCAACCGGATGAACTCCACCCCGGACGGCCAGTTCCAGACCTACGCCACCGAGACCGGCGGCTACATCCGGGACCACTTCTTCGGCGACGACCAGCGGCTGCGCGCCATGGTCGAGAACATGACCGACGACCAGATCCTGCACCTGGGGCGCGGCGGCCACGACCACAAGAAGATCTACGCGGCGTACGCGGCGGCCAAGGCCCACAAGGGCCAGCCGACGGTGATCCTCGCCAAGACGGTCAAGGGCTGGACCCTCGGCCCGAACTTCGAGGGCCGCAACGCCACGCACCAGATGAAGAAGCTGACGGTCGACGACCTCAAGCGCTTCCGCGACCGGCTGCACATCCCGATCACCGACCAGCAGCTGGAGGGCGGGGCTCCGCCGTACTACCACCCGGGCCGCGACTCGCCCGAGATCCAGTACATGCACGACCAGCGCACGGCGCACGGCGGCTACGTGCCCACCCGCGTGGTCCGCGCCAAGCCCCTGGAGCTGCCGGGCGACAGCGCCTACGCGGCGGCCAAGAAGGGCTCCGGCCAGCAGTCGATCGCGACCACGATGGCCTTCGTCCGCATCCTCAAGGACCTGATGCGGGACAAGGAGATCGGCAAGCGCTTCGTGCTGATCGCGCCCGACGAGTACCGCACCTTCGGTATGGACGCCTTCTTCCCGAGCGCCAAGATCTACAACCCGCTGGGCCAGCAGTACGAGGCGGTCGACCGCGAGCTGCTGCTCGCGTACAAGGAGTCCCCGACCGGCCAGATGCTGCACGACGGCATCTCGGAGGCGGGCTGCACGGCCTCGCTGATCGCCGCCGGTTCGGCGTACGCGACGCACGGCGAGCCGCTGATCCCGGTCTACGTCTTCTACTCGATGTTCGGTTTCCAGCGCACGGGTGACCAGTTCTGGCAGATGGCCGACCAGCTGGCGCGCGGTTTTGTCCTCGGCGCGACCGCCGGCCGGACCACCCTGACGGGTGAGGGCCTCCAGCACGCCGACGGCCACTCCCAGCTGCTGGCCTCGACGAACCCGGGCTGCGTGGCGTACGACCCGGCCTACGGCTACGAGATCGCGCACATCGTGCGGGACGGCCTGCGGCGGATGTACGGCCCCGAGGCCGAGGACGTCTTCTACTACCTGACCGTCTACAACGAGCCGATCCAGCACCCGGCCGAGCCGGCGGACGTCGACGTGGAGGGCATCCTCCAGGGCATCCACCGGGTGGCGCAGGGCACCGCGGGCAGCATCCCGGCGCAGCTGATGGCCTCGGGTGTGGCCGTGCCGTGGGCCCTGGAGGCGCAGCGGATCCTCGCCGAGGAGTGGAACGTCCGGGCGGACGTCTGGTCGGCGACCTCCTGGAACGAGCTGCGGCGCGAGGCCGTGGAGGTGGAGGAGCACAACCTGCTGCACCCCGAGGAGGAGCAGCGCGTCCCGTACGTGACGCGGAAGCTGTCGGGCGCGGAGGGGCCGTTCGTGGCGGTCTCGGACTGGATGCGCTCCGTGCCGGACCAGATCTCGCGCTGGGTCCCCGGCCCGTACACCTCGCTGGGCGCGGACGGCTTCGGCTTCGCGGACACCCGCGGCGCGGCCCGGCGCTACTTCCACATCGACGCGCAGTCGGTGGTCCTGGCCACGCTGACCGAGCTGGCCAAGGCGGGCAGGATCGACCGCTCGGTGCTCAAGCAGGCCGTCGACCGCTACCAGCTGCTGGACGTGGCCGCCGCCGACCCCGGCCCCGCGGGCGGCGACGCGTAACCCCGGCGCGGGCGGGGCGCGGGTCCGGCACCGGCCGGGCCCGCGCCCCTTCACGCGTTCCCTACGATGCTCCGCATGAAAGAACCCTCCCGCCGGCTGCTCTGGGAGCGGCGGAGCCAGACCCCGCTGCTCGTGCTCGCCGTGGCCTTCGCCGTCGCGTACGCCGTGCCGATCGTCGCCCCGGACGCGAGCGAGCGGCTCCACGGGCTCTGCGCGTACGTGGAGTGGACGGTGTGGGGGGCCTTCGCCGTCGACTACCTGGTGCGCCTCGGCCTCACCGAGGACCGCCGGCACTTCGTGCGGACGCACTGGCTGGACCTGGCGGCCGTGGTCCTGCCGCTGGTGCAGCCGCTGCGGCTGCTGCGCCTGGTCGCCACCCTGATGCTGGTGGGCCGGCGGGCCCGGATGGCTCCGCAGATCCAGCTGACGACGTACGTGGCGGGCTCGGTGGTCGGGCTGCTGATGTTCGGCTCGCTGGCGGTGCTGAGCGTGGAGCGGGACGCGCCCGAGGGCAACATCAAGAACCTCGGCGACGCCGTGTGGTGGTCCTTCACCACGATGACCACCGTCGGCTACGGCGACCACTCCCCCACCACCGGTCTGGGCCGGGTCCTCGCCGTGGGCCTGATGCTGTCCGGGATCGCCCTGCTCGGTGTGGTGACGGCGAACATCGCCGCCTGGTTCATCTCCCGCTTCGAACGCGACGACCAGGTGGAACGGCTCCAGCTGGCGGCCATCCGCGAACTCCAGGCAGAGGTACGGGCGCTGCGCGGCGAGGTGGCCCGGCTGGGCGGCGGGGCGGACGGGGCCCCGTCCGCCGGGCCGGGCACCCCGGCACAGCGCGGCGCTAGCGCTCCCACACCTTGAACGCCCGCACCTGGTAGGGCGACTGGGGCAGCCAGACCCCGTCTCCGGGATAGGTCTGGAACTCCCCGGTCTCCCCGCACTCCGCCGACTGGTAAGTGGTGACGGGGCGTCCGGTGCGGTTGACGAGCGACTGGGCGCTGGTCCCGGCGGGCAGCGCGGTGCAGCTGTTGATGTCCAGGGTGCTCAGCTCATGGGTCTGCCGGTTCCCCTTGAACTCCGGTTTCGCCCACAGGCACAACTGCCCGGCCGCGCAGGCGGCGAGGGCCGGCGGGCCCGCGGCGTGGGCCGTGGTCGCCGCACTCGGCAGCAGGGCGGTCAGGGCCAGGAAGGTCGCGGCCAGCACCGTGGTGACGCGGGTGGTGGTGCGACGGCCGGGGGTGAGGCGGGCAGGGGTGAGGCGGCCGGTGGTGAGGCGGGCAGGGGTGAAACGGATGGCTCCACACGTACGCATGACGGGTCAACTCCTCGCTGACGGCGGGCCGCCGGACCGCTTCCGGAGCTCCGCCGAGACCACGCTGACCTGCGGAGACGGGCGAGCGGAAGAGGCCGCGGACGGGTCCACCCGGATAGGCGACAGCTCCCCGGGAACCACCCGGAACCCCGTCCCGCTGTACGGAGTTGACGCCTCCGGCAGCAGTCCGGGGGCTCCCGCCCGGCGGCCCGCCGACCCGAACGTGTCACGCGCGCGGGGGTCCCGGCCCCGCCGGCGGGCCCGGATACGCTGACCGCCACCCGGCGTCAGAAAGGAGCCCAGCGGTGATGACCGACGAGCGGTCCGCGCCTGCCGCGCCGGTGGCCGGACTGCGCGAGCGCAGGAAGCGGCGCACCCGGAGCGCGCTGCTGCGCGCCGCCCTCACGCTCTTCGTCGTGCAGGGGTACGAGCGCACCACCGTCGACGAGATCACCGATGCGGTGGCCGTGTCCCAGCGCACCTTCTTCCGCTACTTCGCCAACAAGGAGGAGGTGGTCTTCGCCGTCCAGGACCTGGTCGAGTCGCACCTGATCACCGCCCTGCACGCCCGGCCCGCCGCCGAGGGCCCCCTCGAAGCGCTGCGCGGGGCCGTGCTCAGCGTCTGGGACACCGTGGACGAGGCCCTGGGCGGGGTGGTGCCCGTCGACCTCTACATGCGCAGCTACCGGCTGATCGAGTCCACCCCGGCCCTGCTCGCGGTGCACCTGCGCCGCTCGACCGGGCTGGAGGAGCGGATCTCCCGGCTGATCGCCGAACGCGAGGGCCTGGACGTGGACGTGGACCCCCGCCCCCGGGTGGCCGTCGCCGCCGTCTTCGGCGTGATGCGTGTCACGGGCCGGCTCTGGGGGCGCGGCGAGGACACCAGCGTGGAGGCGATCCGGCGGCTGACGGACAGCTACCTCGACCGGATCGGCCCGGCCCTGGCCGGGAGCTGGCGCCCGGTCAGCTCCGCGGGCTGACCGTCCGGCACCGACGGCCCCTGCGCCAGGCTGCGTACGGAGGTCCCACGGTCGGGCGTGAACCCGGTCACCCGGCGCGCCACGGGAGGAATCGGTCTCCTACGCTGGTCCCAGTGAAACCGCCCGGCCTCGCCCACCCCACCGCTCCCGGCGCAGATGTGCGCCTCACCGCCCTGCGCACCCTGCTCGCGCTGGCGGTCGTCCTCGTCATGCTGGCCACCACCGGCTGGACCGCGGTGCACCGCCCCGAGGGAGGCACCCCGCTGCGGGCCGCCGCCCTCGACGCCTGGGCGAAGGCGCGGATCGACGGCCGCCCGGTCCCGGCGGCGGATTCCCCCGTACGGACCGTGGCGCGCTTCTTCGCGGGCCTCGACGGCTCCCAGCGGGCCCGGATCGCGGACGGCTACCCGCTCGTCGTCGGCAACCTCGACGGCGCCCCGGCGGCCGTCCGCTACCGGGCCAACCAGCGGGGGCTGGAGAAGGCGCGCCTGGTCGAGGAGGCCCGCAGCCACGATGTGGCGCTGACCCCGGCCGACCGGGCCGTGGCCACCCGCCGCTCCCACCGCCTGGCCTCGCTCGCGGCGCCCGGCCGGCAGATCCTCGCCTTCGACCCCACCGGCGGCGGTCTGGTCGCGGAGGTCTTCGGCGATCTCGACCGCGCCGACCGGGTCTCGGTGGTCGTCCCCGGTGTGGACACCGACCTGGTCACCTTCGAGCGCACCCAGCGCCGGCTGACCTCGCCGGTCGGCATGGCCGAGTCCCTGTACGAGGCGGAGCGTTCGGCCGCGCCGGACAGCCGTACGGCGGTCATCGCGTGGGCCGGGTACGCCGCCCCCACCGGGCTGGGCATGGACGCCGCCACCGGCCGGATGGCCTTCGACGGCGCGGTCCGGCTCACCTCGCTGACCATGGCCCTGCCGGGGGACGCGAAGGTGGCCCTCTTCTGCCACAGCTACGGCTCGGTGGTCTGCGGGGTCGCCGCGCGCGACCTGCCCCGCCGGGTGACGGACGTGGCGGTGGCGGGCAGCCCCGGCATGCGCACGGCGAACGTCGCGGGTCTGCACACCTCGGCGCGGGTCTGGGCCACGCGCGACGAGGGCGACTGGATCGCGGACGTGCCGCACCTGGAGGTCGGCGGCGTCGGGCACGGCGCCGATCCGGTCTCCCCGGACTTCGGCGCGCGGCTGCTGTCCTCGGCGCGGGCCCGGAGCCACACCGGCTATTTCGCGCCAGGTACGGATTCCCTGGAGAACTTCGCCCGGATCGGAACCGGTGCGTTCGGTTCCGTTGTGTGCGCGACCGGCGACGACGTGTGCCGGCGCGGCATTTCCGGGACAGAGCGGGACTGACGCGCGTAGAGGCACGGAAATCGGCCACCGCAGCGAGGGGGACGCACGGGGGTGGCTCCCTCTACGATGTGGCGCATGGGTGACGTACTGGCCGGAAACCATGCCGTCTGGGAGTTCGACGACTCGGACTCGGTGCTCATCCGCTTCGCACGGGGGATGCGGACGCCGCGGCTCTTCCAGGCGCTGGGCTCGCGCAGGATCCCCCTCGAAGCGGTGTCCGCCGCGACCGTGACCGCAGGAAAGCGGGACACGGTGGTTCTGCGTGCCCTGCCGCGGCCGGGCGCGGATCCGCTGATGGAGGCCGCCGCCGGGCAGCTCAAGGAGACCTGCGACCCCTACCGGCTGGTGCTGCCCGGCGACCGGGCGCCGCTCGCCGCCGCCTTCGCGGAGGAGATACGCTCCCGGCTCGCCCCGGACGCGGACGAGCCGGCCTCCCGTTTCCTGGTCGAGGCACCGCAGCCCCCGCTCCAGCTCAAGGCGTACGACGCGCGTGTCGGCTTCGACGGCTCGACGGTCAGCTTCCACTGGTCGCGTACGGGCGCCACCAGCACCAAATGGAAGGCCGGCGACCAGCACTACCCGCTGACCGCGCTCTCCGGTCTCGCGTGGAGCTCCCCCGAGGGCCCCGGCGGCCATCTGCGGCTGCTGCTGCACGAGAACGGGGACGCCCCGGCCGATCCGCGCCCGGACCACGACCTCGCCGCCGCCGTCTTCGGCGTGGGCTGCGGGGCCGTGCACGAGTCCCTGCCGTTCGCCGCCGCCGTACTCGCCGCGCTGCGCGGCCGCACCCCCGTCGGCGCCGCCGCCCGCGCCCGCTCCGGCGACGACCGGCTGCGCCACCTCAGCGAACTGCACTCGGCCGGGCTGCTCACCGACGGGGAGTACGCGGCCCTGCGCGACCGCTTCGCCGCCGAACCGCTGTAGCGCGGCCCGAGGACCGGACGCCGCCGCCTCAGACCTCGCGCGCCACCGAGGTGAAGTTCATGTCCGGGTAGCGGTCCCCCGCCACCCGCGCGGCGATCGGCTCCAGCAGTGCCAGCCGCTCCGGCGACAGGGTGATCCGGGTCGCCGCCGTGTTCTCCCGCAGCCGCTCGGGCCGGCGCGTGCCGGGGATCGGCACCACGGTCAGGCCGTGCACCGCCGCCCGCTGCTGCACCCAGGCCAGGGCGATCTGCGCCGGGGTGGCCCCCAGCTCCGCCGCGATCGCGCGCACCGGGTCCAGCAGCGCCGCGTTGGTCCGCGCGTTGTCCCCGGTGAAGCGCGGCTGGTGGCGCCGGAAGTCGTCCTGCTCCAGGTCCTTCGAGGCGTCCGCGAAGGCCCCGGTCAGGAAGCCCCGGCCGAGCGGCGAGTACGGCACGAAGGCGATCCCCAGCTCCGCCGCCGCGGCCACCGCGCTGCGCTCCACGTCCCGGCTGAACAGCGACCACTCCGACTGGACCGCCGCGATCGGGTGCACGGCGTGCGCCTCGCGCAGCTCCGCGCCCGTGACCTCGCTGAGCCCCAGGTGGCGCACCTTCCCCTCGCGCACCAGCTCCGCCATGGCCCCCACCGACTCGGCGAGCGGTACGGCCGGGTCGCGCCGGTGCATGTAGTAGAGGTCGATGACGTCCACGCCGAGCCGGCGCAGGCTGCCCTCGACGGCCTCGCGTACGTAGGCCGGGTCGTTGCGGATGCCCCGGTGGGCGGGGTCGTCGGAGCGCTCCATCGCGAACTTCGTCGCCAGGGTGATCCGGTCCCGGTGCGCGGCCACGAAGGGGGCCAGGAACTCCTCGTTCCGGCCGCGTCCGTAGACGTCGGCGGTGTCGAAGAGGGTGACCCCCTCCTCCAGCGCCGCGTCCAGGGTCCGCCGCGCGGCCGCCTCGTCGGTGCCCCCGTAGAACTCGCTCATGCCCATGCAGCCGAGGCCCTGCACCCCGACCCGGGGGCCGCCCCTGCCCAGTCCGACCTGCTCCAGGGGCGTGCCGTGCTCCGTCATTGCTGTCCCTTCCCCGAGACCGTGTGCGCCGTATACATGTTGATCTTGTAGTCCAGTACGCCGAGCGCGTCCGTCAGCTCCGTGATCCGCGCCCGCACCTCGCGCCGGGTCCGCTCCAGCAGCTCGCGCCGCTCGGCGAAGGTGTGCTCGCCCTCGCGGACCAGTTCCGCGTAGCGGACCATGTCCGCCACGGACATCCCCGTGGCCCGCAGCTTCCCCACGAAGGCCAGCCAGTCGAGGTCGCGGTCGGTGAAGCGCCGCTGGCCCGAATGCGAACGGTCCACGTGCGGCATCAGGCCGATCCGCTCGTACCAGCGCAGGGTGTGCTGGCTCAGGCCGGTCCGGGCCTCCACCTCGCTGATCGTGTAGCGGGTCTGCGTCAGGCTCGGGCTCTGGCTCATGGCCCCACGCTAAAACCCTTGAGTGCACTCCAAGCAAGTAGGCTCGGCCGCATGGAGAGCATGGAGGCCGGCAACGGCATGGAAAGCCTGCGGATCATCGACACCTGGCCCGCGGAGACCGCCGCCGCGGCCGTCGTCCGCGCCGACGGGACCCTGGCCGGCGCGCACGGCCCGCTCGATCACCGCTTCGCCCTGGCCTCGGTCACCAAGCCGCTCGCCGCGTACGCCGCCCTCGTCGCCCACGAGGAAGGGGCGGTCGAGCTGGACGAACCGGCTGGGCCCGAGGGCTCGACGGTCCGTCACCTGCTCGCCCACACCAGCGGCCTGGCCTTCGACGAGCACCGCGCCGCGGCCCCGCCCGGACAGCGCCGGCTGTATTCGAACGCCGGCTTCGAGGTGCTCGGCGACCACATCGCCAAGGCCACCGGCATCCCCTTCGCGGAGTACGTGCACCAGGCCGTCTTCGAGCCGCTGGGCATGACCGCGACCACCCTGGACGGCTCCCCCGCCAAGGACGGCGTCTCCACCGTCTCCGACCTGCTGCGCTTCGCCGCCGAACTCCAGGCGCCCCGGCTGCTCGACGTCCGTACGGTGGCCGGGGCCACCTCGGTGGTCCACCCGGGGCTCAAGGGCGTCCTGCCCGGCTACGGCAGCCAGTCCCCCAACGACTGGGGCCTCGGCCTGGAGATCCGCGACGGCAAGTCCCCGCACTGGACGGGCCTGAACTCCTCGCCGCGCACCTTCGGCCACTTCGGCCAGGCGGGCACCTTCCTGTGGGTGGACCCGGACGCGCGCGCCGCGTGCGTGGCGCTGACGGACCGCCCCTTCGGGCCGTGGGCGGTGGAGGCGTGGACCCCGTTCACCGACGCGGTCCTGGCCGAGCTGTCCGGCCGCTGAGCACGGCCGCCCGGTATCGCCGCTAGCCGGGAAGCTCCCAGATCAGCAGCTCCCCCGGGGACCCCGCGGTGACCTCCAGGTCCTTCTCCGCGGTGATCCGCGCCGAGTCCCCGGGGCCCAGCTCCTCGCCGTCCAGGCGCAGGTCCCCGTGGACCACGTGCAGGTACACCCGCTCCGCCGCCGGCACGGCCACCCGCTCGCCCGCGCCGGGCCGCCGCACGTGCAGCACGGCGCCGGCCGCGGGGACCTCGTAGGGCGTGCCGTCGGGCAGGGCGCGGACCACCTCGTACGTCGGCTCCCCGCCCGCGGCGAGCGGCGAGAGCCACATCTGCACGAAGCGGAGCCGGCCCTCCCCGTCGTTGCGCTCCACATGCCGGGCGCCGGAACCGGCCCCGAGCCGCTGGACGTCCCCGGGCCGTACGGTGCTCCGCTCGCCGGTGCTGTCCTGATGGGTCAGCTCGCCCTCGACCACCCAGGTGACGATCTCGGTGTGGCTGTGCGGGTGCTCGTCGAAGCCGGCTCCGGGGGCCAGGGTCTCCTCGTTGCAGGCCAGGACGGGGCCGAAGCGCAGATTGTCCGGGTCGTAGAAGGACCCGAAGGAGAAGGCGTGCCGGGTGGCGATCCCGGCGGCCGGGTCCCCTCCCTCGTACCGGTCTGCGCCGCGGCGAACATCAATCATGGGGGCCACGGTAGCCGCCGGGCGCGGCCCGGCACGGGACCGGACTCCGCGCGGCCGTCCCGATAAGGCAGTCTTGTCCCGTGCCTCAACCCGAACGTGAGCATTCGCCCGCCACACACGCCGCGCATCCCGCCCCCGCGCATCCGCACACCGCGACGCTGCGCCGCCTGGAGAAGTCCTCCGGACGGCTCGCCGCCAACGCGATCGCGCGTATGGACGAGACCCTGCCGTGGTACCGGGCGATGCCACCCGAGAACCGGTCCTGGATCGGCCTGGTCGCCCAGGCGGGCATCGCCGCGTTCACCGAGTGGTTCCGGCATCCGGAGACCCCGCAGGCGATCTCCACCGATGTCTTCGGGACCGCTCCGCGCGAGCTGACCCGGGCCATCACCCTGCGCCAGACCGTCGAGATGGTCCGCACCACGATCGAGGTCATGGAGGCCGCGATCGAGGAGGTGGCGGCCCCCGGCGACGAGTCCATCCTGCGCGAGGCGCTGCTCGTGTACGCACGGGAGATCGCCTTCGCGACGGCCCAGGTGTACGCGCAGGCCGCCGAGGCACGCGGGGCCTGGGACGCCCGGCTGGAGTCCCTGGTGGTCAACGCGGTGCTGTCCGGCGAGGCCGACGAGGGCGCCCTGTCCCGGGCGGCGGCCCTGGGCTGGAACTCCCCGGAGCACGTGTGCGTGGTGCTCGGCACGGCCCCGGAGGGCGACAGCGAGCTGACGGTGGAGGCGATCCGGCGCGCGGCCCGCCACCACAAGCTCCAGGTCCTCACCGGGGTGCTGGGCGACCGCCTCGTGGTCATCGCGGGCGGCAGCGACAACCCGATGCAGGTGGCGAAGTCCCTCATCGGGCCGTTCGCCGCGGGCCCGGTGGTGGCCGGGCCGGTGGTCTCCGACCTGCTGAACGCGACCCGCTCGGCGCAGGCGGCGGCGGCCGGCCTCAAGGCGTGCACGGCCTGGCAGGACGCCCCGCGGCCGGTCCTCGCGGACGATCTCCTGCCGGAACGCGCGATCGCCTCCGATCCCGCTGCCAGGGAACAGCTGGTGGAGGAGATCTACAGACCGCTGGAGGAGGCGGGCTCGGCGCTGCTGGAGACGCTGAGCGTCTACCTGGAGCAGGCGAGCAGTCTCGAAGGTGCCGCCCGGATGCTGTTCGTGCACCCGAACACGGTGCGCTACCGGCTGCGACGTGTGACCGACGTCACCGGCTGGTCTCCTTCCGATGTGCGCTCGGCGTTCACCCTGCGGATCGCCCTGATTCTGGGGCGTCTGGCCGACGGCGATCTCCAGCCCTAGGCTTTTGTTGGACATCAACAATTACCCCGACGGTTCTTGGTCCCTGTCCCCACGGGCGGCAGGGACCCTCCACAAGAGAGAGTGTGAGGGTGCTCGTACTCGTCGCTCCCGGCCAAGGCGCTCAGACGCCCGGCTTCCTGACTCCCTGGCTCGACCTCCCCGGCGCCGCCGACCGCGTCGCCGCCTGGTCCGACGCCATCGGGCTGGACCTCGCCCACTACGGCACGCAGGCCGACGCCGAGGAGATCCGCGACACCGCGGTCGCCCAGCCGCTGCTGGTCGCCGCGGGTCTGCTGTCCGCCTCCGCGCTGGGTTCGCCCGCCTCCTTCGGCGCGGTCGCCGGCCACAGCGTCGGTGAGATCACCGCCGCCGCCGTCGCCGGCGTGCTGTCCGAGGAGGACGCGCTGTCCTTCGTCCGGACCCGCGGGCTCGGCATGGCCGAAGCCGCCGCCGTCACGGAGACCGGTATGGCCGCGGTCCTCGGCGGCGACACCGCCGTGGTCCTCGCCCACCTGGAGAAGCTCGGCCTGACCCCCGCCAACATCAACGGCGCGGGCCAGATCGTGGCCGCCGGCACCACGGAGCAGATCGAGGCCCTGGTGGCCGAGAAGCCCGAGGGTGCCATGAAGGTCGTCGCCCTCAAGGTCGCGGGCGCCTTCCACACGCACCACATGACCCCGGCGGTCGCCACGCTGCAGAAGGCCGCCGAGGCCCTGGCGCCGGCGGACCCGTCGGTGGCATACGTGTCGAACCGTGACGGCCTCGTCGTCACCACGGGCGCCGATGTCGTCGCCCGCCTGGTCGGCCAGGTCGCGAACCCGGTCCGCTGGGACCTGTGCATGGAGACGTTCGCCGAGCTGGGTGTCACGGGGATCATCGAGCTGTCCCCCGGCGGCACCCTGACGGGTCTGGCCAAGCGCGCGCTCAAGGGCGTACCGAGCGTGGCGCTGAAGACCCCGGACGATCTCGACAAGGCCGCGGCGCTCATCGCCGAACTGACGGCCTGAGAGAAGGAGCCCAGACAGCATGTCCAAGATCAAGCCGGCCAAGGGCTCCCCCTACGCCCGCATCCTCGGGGTCGGCGGCTACCGTCCGACCCGGGTGGTGCCCAACGAGGTCATCCTCGAGACCATCGACTCCTCGGACGAGTGGATCCGCTCCCGTTCGGGCATCGCGACGCGGCACTGGGCCTCGCCCCAGGAGACCGTCGCCGCGATGTCGGTGGAAGCCTCGGGCAAGGCACTGGCCGACGCCGGTGTGGCCCCCGAGCAGATCGGTGCCGTGATCGTCTCGACGGTCTCGCACTTCAAGCAGACCCCGGCCGTCGCGACCGAGATCGCGCACCGGATCGGCGCGGTCAAGCCCGCCGCCTTCGACATCTCGGCCGGCTGCGCCGGGTTCGGCTACGGCCTGACCCTGGCCAAGGGCATGGTCGTGGAGGGCTCGGCGGAGTACGTCCTCGTCATCGGCGTGGAGCGGCTGTCGGACCTCACGGACCTGGAGGACCGCGCGACGGCCTTCCTCTTCGGTGACGGCGCCGGCGCCGTGGTCGTCGGTCCCTCTGACGAGCCGGCCATCGGCCCCACGGTGTGGGGTTCGGAGGGCGACAAGTCCGAGACGATCAAGCAGACCGTGCCGTGGGACCAGTACCTCGGCAAGGACGGCGGCGAGAAGTTCCCGGCCATCACGCAGGAGGGTCAGGCGGTCTTCCGCTGGGCCGTCTTCGAGATGGCCAAGGTCGCCCAGCAGGCGCTCGACGCGGCCGGGATCACCGCGGCCGACCTGGACGTCTTCATCCCGCACCAGGCGAACATGCGGATCATCGACTCGATGGTGAAGACTCTGAAACTGCCGGAGCACGTCACGGTCGCCCGGGACGTGGAGACCACCGGCAACACCTCGGCCGCCTCGATCCCGCTCGCCATGGAGCGGCTCCTGGCGACCGGAGCGGCGAAGAGCGGCGACACCGCGCTCGTCATCGGCTTCGGGGCGGGGCTCGTCTACGCCGCGACGGTCGTTACCCTCCCCTAGGGCCGGGATCCGCATCCCGGTCCTGCACCACCCAGTTACCCAGAAGAAGGAGCGCCACATGGCCGCCACGCAGCAGGAGATCGTCGAGGGCCTCGCCGAGATCGTCAACGAGATCGCGGGCATCCCGGTCGAGGACGTCGAGATCGACAAGTCCTTCACCGACGACCTGGACGTCGACTCGCTGTCCATGGTCGAGGTCGTCGTCGCCGCCGAAGAGCGTTTCGACGTCAAGATCCCGGACGAGGACGTCAAGAACCTCAAGACGGTCGGCGACGCCGCGGACTACATCCTCAAGCACCAGGGCTGACCCTGCCGAGCGTTTGTCGCCACCCGGCGGTGGCGCCGTGACAATTCAGCACCCTCTGAGACGTGGAGAAAGAATTCCTGTGAGCCCGACCAATCGCACCGTGGTCGTCACCGGTATCGGCGCAACCACTCCGCTGGGTGGCGACAGCGCTTCGACCTGGGAAGGTCTGCTCGCCGGCCGGTCCGGCGTCAAGCCCCTGGAGGGCGAGCGCTTCGCCGAACTCCCGGTACGCATCGCCGCCCCGGTCGCCGTGGACCCCGGCGAGGTCCTGCCCCGCCCGCTGGCCCGCAAGCTCGACCGCTCGGCGCAGTTCGCCGTCATCGCCGCACGTGAGGCGTGGGCCGACGCCGGCTACACCGCCCCCGCGGGCGAGGACGAGTCCATCGCGGCCGACCGCCTGGGCACCGTGATCGCCTCCGGCATCGGCGGTGTCACCACGCTGCTCGACCAGTACGACGTACTGAAGGAAAAGGGTGTGCGCCGGGTCTCCCCGCACACCGTCCCCATGCTCATGCCGAACGGCCCGTCGGCCAACGTCGGCCTGGAGATCAACGCCCAGGCCGGTGTGCACACCCCGGTCAGCGCCTGCGCCTCCGGTGCCGAGGCCATCGGCTACGCCGTCGAGATGATCCGTACCGGCCGTGCCGACGTGGTCGTCGCCGGCGGCACCGAGGCGGCGATCCACCCGCTGCCGATCGCCGCGTTCGCCAACATGATGGCGATGTCCAAGAACAACGAGAACCCCGAGCAGGCTTCCCGCCCGTACGACAAGGCCCGTGACGGCTTCGTCCTGGGCGAGGGCGCGGGCGTCGTCGTCCTGGAGTCCGCCGAGCACGCCGCCCGGCGCGGCGCCCGGGTCTACTGCGAGGTGCTGGGCCAGGGCCTGTCCGCGGACAGCCACCACATCGCGCAGCCCGAGCCGACCGGCCGCGGTGTGGCCGCCGCCGTGCAGAACCTGCTCGACAACACGGGCCTGGACCCGGCCGAGCTGGTCCACGTCAACGCGCACGCTACGTCCACCCCGCAGGGTGACACGGCCGAGCTCAAGGCGCTGCGCAAGGTCCTGGGCGACCACCTCGACCACATCGCGATCTCCGCGACCAAGTCGATGACCGGTCACCTGCTGGGCGGCGCGGGCGGTATCGAGACCGTCGCGACCGTGCTGGCGCTGTACCACCGGCTGGCCCCGCCGACGATCAACGTCGACGCGCTGGACGACGAGATCGACGCGGACATCGTGCAGGGCGAGCCGCGCAAGCTGCCGGCCGACGGCCCGATCTCCGCGATCAACAACTCCTTCGGCTTCGGCGGCCACAACGTGACGCTCGCCTTCCGCAGCGTCTGATCCGGTCCTGACCGAGCCTGCTGTACGTGATACGTGAAGGGCCCCGCACGGCAGTCGCCGTGCGGGGCCCTTCACGTACCGCTCAGACGACCTGGTGGAGCCAGCGCACCGGGGCGCCCTCGCCCGCGTGGCGGAAGGGCTCCAGTTCGTCGTCCCAGGGCTTGCCGAGCAGTTCGGAGATCTCCGCCTCCAGGTCGGTCTCGCCGTGCGCGGCGCGGGCGAGCGCCGCGCGCAGCCGGTCCTCGGGAATGAGGATGTCGCCGTGCAGGCCCGTGACGGCGTGGAAGATGCCGAGCTCCGGGGTGGAGCTGTAGCGCTCCCCCTCGGCGTTCTGGCAGGGTTCCGCCGTCACTTCGAAGCGCAGCAGGTGCCAGCCGCGCAGGGCGGAGGCGAGTTTCGACGCGGTGCCCGCTTCGGCCTGCCAGGAGAACTCGGCTCTCCAGGTGCCGGGGGAGGCGGGCTGCCTGATCCAGTCGAGGTTCACCCGCACCCCGAGCACGCCCGCAACCGCCCATTCCACGTGCGGGCAGAGCGCGCGCGGTGCGGAGTGCACGTACAGAACTCCACGTGTCGTCACCGGGACCTCCAGTGTGGGACGAGGTCGGGAATAAACTCCAGAAAACGGACAGTATGTGACGTGATGTAATGTAACGGAAATTATTTGACATTGCGCTACGGGACCTGCGGCCGAAACGCCACGGGAAAAAGCTACCGTGCGCCGGGGGTCCTGGTGTGACGTACGGTCGGTCCAGGACCGGTCGACACAGAGCTTTCACTCAGCAGGACCCCCCGGACGAGCGGGGCCACAAGGAGGATTCCCCCCGATGCGCACCACCGCCCCGCGCCCCCGCGCCCACCGGATCCTCGCGGGCGCGGGAGCGGCGGCCGTGCTGCTGGCGGGGGCGCTGACGGGGTGCGACTCGGGCGCGTCGCCCGAGCGCGGCGGGCACGAGGCACTGCCCGGCCCGCGGTGGAACACGGCGCCCGCATCGATCGCCGCCGTCGGCGATTCCATCACCCGCGGTTTCGACGCCTGTTCGGTGCTGGCCGACTGCCCCGAGGTGTCCTGGGCCACCGGGGACGACCCGGCCGTGCAGTCCCTCGCCACCCGGCTGCTCGGAGCCGCCGGAGCGCCCTCGCGCAGCTGGAACTACGCGGTGACGGGCTCGCGGATGGCGGACCTCCCGGCGCAGCTTGCGGGGGCCGCCGCGCACAAGCCCGACCTGGTCACGGTCATGGTGGGCTCGAACGACGCCTGCCGGCCCACGGCTTCGTCGATGACCCCGGTGGCGGATTTCCGGGCCGCCTTCGAGAAGGCGCTGACGGATCTGCGGGCCGCCTCCCCGGGCTCCCAGGTGTACGTCTCCAGCGTGCCGGACCTGCAACGGCTGTGGGAGCAGGGCAAGGACAGCCCGATGGTGCGCAAGATCTGGAGCCTCGGCATCTGCCAGTCGATGCTCGCCGATCCGCTCTCCGCGGCCACCGGGGCCACGGCCCGGCGGGAGCAGGTGCGGGCGCGGGTGGTCGAGTACAACGAGGTGCTGCGCGAGGTCTGCGGGAAGGACAAGCTGTGCCGCTACGACGGCGGCGCGGTGTTCCAGTACCCCTTCGCGGCGGATCAGTTGAGCCGCTGGGACTGGTTCCATCCGGGCCGGGACGGCCAGGCGCGGCTCGCGGAACTGGCGCACCGCCAGGTGACGGCGGCCGAACCGCCGCGTTGACGCACAGACGCGCGAAGGGGTCCGGGAGCGGGTGTCAGGGCCCGCTCCCGGCCCGGTTTCAGGGGTGATTTCCGGCCATACGGCGTGTCAGGCCAGGTCGAGCGCGGCCGTCAGCCGCGTGTCGCCGTGCGCGTGGCTGACGCGGACCTCGTAGGTCCCGGCGATACGCCGCCAGCCGCCGGCCTCCTCGTCCCAGATCTCGAAGGCCCGCGGCGGCAGGGCGATCTCGGCCTCGACGCTCTCGCCGGGGCCCGCCTCGACGCCCGCGAAGGCGGCCAGCCAGCTCGCGGGACGCTCCACGGTGTCGTCCACGGGCGCCAGGTAGACCTGGACCACCTCGCGGCCGGGCCGGGCGCCGGTGTTGGTGAGGCGGACCCGTACCGACCCGGCGGCGGCCTCCAGGGACTCGTACGCCCACGCGGTGTAGCCGAGGCCGTGCCCGAAGGGGTAGGCGGGGGCCACGCCGTGCTTCTCGTAGGCGCGGTAGCCGATGAACAGGCCCTCGCCGTACTCCAGCCGCCCCCCGGTGGGCACGACCTCGGTGACGGGCGCGTCCGCGAGCCGGGCGGGCCAGGTGGTGGGCAGCCGCCCGCCCGGCTCCGCCGCTCCCAGGAGTACGTCGGCCAGCGCGGCCCCGCCCTCCTGCCCGGGGAACCAGGTCAGCAGCACGGCGGCCACCTCCTCGCGCCAGGGGAGCTCCACCGGGGAGCCCGCGTTGACGACGACCACGGTGTTCGGGTTGACGGCGGCGACGGCCCGCACCAGGTCGTCCTGGCGGCCCGGGAGCCCCAGGTCGCGGCGGTCGAAGCCCTCGGACTCCACGCGCTCGGTGGTGGCGACGACCACCACGGCGGTATCGGCCTCCCGGGCGGCGGCCACGGCCTCGGCGATCAGCTCGTCGGGGTCCCGGCGCGGGCCGAGGTGCAGCAGCGAGAACATGACGGCCCGCAGCGGCAGCCCGGTCAGGTCGGGGACCTGGTAGGTCAGGGACACCTCGACGGGCTCCCCGGCGGCGAGGGCGACACGGGCGCGCTCGCTGGGGGCGCCGAAGAACGCCTCGAAGGGATCGGCCTCGTCGCCCATCTCCTGGACCCCGCTCCACAGGGTCCGGCCGCCGACGGCGAGCGCGAAGGCACCGAGCCCGCGGGTGCCGAAGGTGTGCTCGCCGCTCTCGCGCGGCACGAAGGTGCCCCGGACCTCGATGGTGGCCATGGTCTCGTACGAGGCACCCGCGGGCAGGTCGTCCCCGATCCACTGGACCTGGCCGGTGGGCAGGGCGCCCTCGCCGAGGAGGGCGCCGGAGGCGTCGCGGCAGACCGCGCGCAGGGTGAAGCCCTGGTCGGCGGGGGTCGGTTCGTCGGAGGGGTCGGCGCCGACGGCGTAGACGAGGGCGCCGTCGGGGAGGGCCGCGGTGAGCCCGTCGAGCGGGGAGACGATCCGCTCGGGGAAGACGGTGGCGGAGCCCCCGCCGAGCACGCGGGCGTCCCGGGCGGCGGCCCCGAGCAGGGCGACGGTGCGCCCGGCGGAGGCGTCGAGCGGCAGGGCGGCGCTCTCGTTGCGGACGAGGACGAAGCCGCGGGCGGCCAGCTCGCGGGCCAGCGCCTGCCCGTCGACCGGCGCCGGAGTCGGGTCGGAGGCTGCGGCGGGGGCGCCCTTGAGGGCACCGGCGCGGGCGGCGAGGCGCAGGACGTTGCGCACGGCGTCGTCGACGGCGGAGCCGGGGACCTCGCCGGAGCGGACGGCGGCGGCGAGGGCCGGGCCGTAGACGGTGGCGGGGCCGGGCATGGCCACGTCCATGCCGCCGAGGATGTCCCCGGTGGTGGAGCGGGCGGCCATCCAGTCGGAGACATTGGCGCCGTCGAAGCCCCACTGGCCGCGCAGCACCTCGTTCACCAGGTGGCGGTGCTCGGTCATGGTGGTGCCGTTGACCCGGTTGTAGGCGGTCATGACGCCCCAGGGGCGGGCGCCGGAGACGATGGCCTCGAAGGGCGCGAGGTAGAGCTCGCGCAGCGGGCGCGGGGCGATGACGCTGTCGACGGTGAAGCGGTCGGTCTCGGCGTCGTTGCCGACGAAGTGCTTGACGGTGGTGCCGACCCCGCCGTCCTGGACGCCCGCCACATAGCCGGTGCCGACGGCTCCGGTGAGGTACGGGTCCTCGGAGTAGCACTCGAAGTGCCGGCCGCCGAGCGGGGAGCGGTGCAGGTTGACGGTGGGCGCGAGGAGGACGTGGACACCCTTGCGGCGGGCCTCCTGGGCGAGCAGACGGCCGGCGCGGCGGGCCAGCTCCGGGTCCCAGGCGGCGGCGAGCGCGGTCGGGGAGGGCAGGGCCACGGACGGGTCGTCGGCGGTCCAGCGCACGCCGCGCACGCCGACGGGGCCGTCGGAGAACACCAGGGACTCCAGCCCGATCGCGGGCACGGCGGGCAGGGACCACATGTCCTGGCCGGACAGGAGGCGGGTCTTGGTGTCGAGGTCGAGCGCGGCGAGCGCCGCCTCGACGGCGTCTTCGCGGAGCCGCTCGCGGGCCTGCTCCGGGTCCTGGTCGCTTGCCTGCTCGCGGGCCTGATCGGCATCGGTCACGGCCGTGCCTCCTCATCGGGAAGTGGGTGCGCGGGGTCGGTGCCCCCATCGTGGACCTGTTCCCTGTAGAGCGGTAGGGTTTGTTATCTTTTCGTGACTTTCGGATGGCGTACGGTCCCTCTACGGCCCTGCGGCGGGGCCCGGACGGAAGGGGTGCCATGGCGATGGCCAGGGCGAGGAGCGAGGAGCGCCGCGGGGAGATCGTCCGCGCGGCCGTCGAGGTGATCGCGGAGCGCGGCTACCGGGGGGCGTCGCTGGGCGCCGTCGCCGAACGCGTGGGCCTGACCCAGCAGGGGCTGCTGCACTACTTCCCGACCAAGGAGGCCCTGCTCGTCGCGGTGCTGGAGGAGCGCGACCGCTGGGACACCGGCGGCGGCTCGCGCGCCGCGGCGGGCACCTGGCGGCTGGACCTGCTCGATTCGCTGGTGGAGTACAACGCCATGCGGCCGGGCATCGTGCAGACCTTCTCGGCGCTGCTCGGCGAGAGCGTCACCGACGGGCATCCGGCGCGCGCGTTCTTCACCGAGCGCTACGCCCAGGTGCGCGGGGAGATGGCGGCCGTACTGCGCGCCGAGTTCGGCGAGCGGCTGCCCTCCGGGCTCACCCCGGAGCAGGCGGCGCCGCTGCTGACGGCGGTCATGGACGGCCTGCAGTTCCAGTGGCTGCTGGCCCCGGAGTCGGTGGACATGCCGGCCGCCTTCCGCTCCTTCCTGACCCTGCTGCGGGGTCCGGGGGCCTGAATGCCCCGTTCCGCTGGCATCCTGGCCGGGTGAAGATCGCCGCAGCGCAGCTGACCTCCGCCCCCGCCGATGTCCGCGCCAATGCCGCGCGGGCCGCCGTACTCGCCGTCTCGGCCCGGGAGCAGGGCGCGGAGCTGGTGGTCTTCCCGGAGCTGGCGCTCACCGGCTACGAGCCCGCCGCGCTCGCGGCCGACCCGGGGCTGTGGACCGGCGCGGACGACCCCCGGCTGGATCCGCTGCGCGCGGCGGGCATCGCCACCGCGGTCGGGGTCGCCCTGCCGGGGACCGGGCCCCGGCCCGCCATCGCGACGCTGGTGTACGGGGCGGACGGCGCGCACGTGACGACGTACACCAAGCGGCACCTCCACGGGCAGGAGCGGGAGGTCTTCGAGCCGGGCGCGTCCGACGGGCGCTTCACTCTCGGCGGGATCCGTTTCTCGCTGGGCATCTGCTACGACAACCACTTCGGGGAGCTGCCGGGGCGCGGGGCGGCCGACGGCTGCCGCGTCCACCTGGCGAGCTCCCTGTACGGGACGGGCGACGGCATCGGCCAGCGCGCGGCCGTGTACCCGGGGATCGCGCGGGCGCACGGCCTGTACGTGCTCCTCGCCAACCACGTCGGCCCGGCGGGGCCGTGGACCGGCTGCGGCCGGTCGGCGGTGTGGGCCCCGGGCGGCGCGCTGCTGGCGGAGGCGGACGACCGTACGCCGTCGGTGGTGACGGCCACGATCGGCCCCACCACCTGACGGCCCCCGACCCCCCGGCCTCAGGCCGGCTCGGGTATCCGCCGCTGGCCCTCCGCGCGCGGAAGGTCCAGGTCACGGGGGTGCGCGGGGGCGGGCTCGCGGTCCGGGAGCAGGGCGAAGACCACGAGGGCGAGGGCGGCCATGGTGTACACGCCGGTCCACAGCACCCAGCCGCCGGGCGGGGCCCAGTGGGCGTGGACGGCCAGCCACGGGCCGTCGGTGCCGACGGCGAAGCGGCGCAGCGTCCAGTAGAAGGCGGCCGCGTGGGCCAGCGCGAGGCCGCCCACGGCGAAGCCGGCCAGGCGGCGCCAGGGGAATCCGGTCGCGGGGCTGCGCGTGGCGCAGATCAGTACGGCCATCAGCGGCAGCCCGACGGCGAAGGGCAGCAGGTAGCGCCCCTGCCACACCATCCCGATCCGCTCGGCCTGCGAAGCCTGGCCGACGACGGGGACGATGACGATGGCGACGAGCATGGCGCCGATGGCCGGTACGTCGAATCTGCGGCCGTGGACGAGGGCGAGCGCGATCAGGGTGGCGAGCACGCCCGACCAGACCAGCCAGGTGAAGGCGGGCGCGGGGGTGTCGAGCCAGCCGAAGTAGCCGAGCATCTGCTTGACGTAGATGTCGGTGTTGCCGAAGGTCAGGCGCGCGGCGGCGCCGGGGGTCAGGTTGTCCGGGATGTCGATCACCGAGTTGTCCGGGTGCGCGGCCGCCCAGAGCAGCTGGCCGCCGGTCGCGGCGGCCAGCAGGCCCGTCCACATCCACAGGGCCTTGCGGCGGAGCACCTGTCGGAGGATCCCGCGCCGATGCCCCAGCAGCAGACAGAAGAACACCGCCCCGCCGAACCAGATCAGCCCGAGCGGCCGGATGTTGATCAGCACCAGGCCGCCGACGCCGAGCCGGGCGAGGCGGCGGTTCTGCAGCCGCGGATCGGGCGAGAGGACGACCGACAGCAGGGCCGTCCACACCAGGATCCCCGCGGCGATCTCGCCGCCGCTGGGGTTGACCATGCCGGCCATGTACAGGGCCATCGGCGTGGCCGCGGTGAGCACGCCGAGCATCGCGAGGGAGCGCCGCCGCCATTCGGCGGCGGTGACCACGGCGCTGGCGAGCAGGGCCGCGCAGAACAGCGCGGAGGCGAAGCGCATCAGGTACAGCCCCTCGGGACCGTCCACGAGCAGGCTCGGCCAGCCGGTCACCAGGTAGTAGCCCGGGTGGTAGCGGCCGGCGGCGGTGGTGGCCTGCGCGATCTTCTCGGATCCCCCGAGGGAGGGCGCACAGGAGGCCGGCTCGGACTGTTCCCAGGAGTAGCACTCGTGCAGCAGAGGCAGGTTCCGGTACCACTCCGGGAGCTGTACGCCCGCCTCGGCGAACCGGCCCTCGATGCCCGCCACCGTGTGCGGGACCATCACCTCGGGGCCGCCGATCTGGCCCCGGGCCACCGCCGCGGCGCGGATGAAGTGCGCGTGCTCGTCGGGTGAGCCGGCCAGGGGGCTGGCGGCCGACCAGGAGCCCGCGAGCGCGAAGAACAGCGCGAACGAGATCAGCCAGAGCCGCTTCGGGGTTCGGGCCGACCAGTCGGCCAGCCGCGTCAGCCGCGTCAGTGCGGAGGTCATCGGTTCCCTCGGGTCATCGGATGAACGTCAGCCAGCTCTGGTCGCCGTCCTTGGAGCAGGTGCCGCCGGGTGCGTACTTCGGGCAGCTGCCGTCCTTCTCCGTGATGGTGTGGGACACCCACGGAAGGATCTTGTACGTGTTCTCCTTGGCCGGCATGTAGCGGTCGGACATCGCGGAGGAGACGGTACCCAGGAGCAGCAGCAACGCGCACAGGGCCCCGATCACCGCTCCCTCCCGGCCCGGGAAGCCGGTCGTGGCGGCGTCCTCGGCCTTGCGGGCGGCCAGGCGCTCCGCGACCAGGTGGGCGACGAGCGCGCACAGCACCAGCCCGCAGTAGAGCAGCTGGTTGTTGGTGCGGGTGTAGAGCTGGACGGTCTGCGTCTCGTACATGTGCGAGGCGATGTACATGCGCATCACCCACGCGCTGATGAACATGGCGGCGATGGTGACGACCATCGGCTTGCGCAGGCCCAGCCAGATCGCGGCGCCGAGGCAGACGAAGGTGACGAGGGCGAACAGACCCACCCCGCCGTACTCGCCGGGCGGCGGCCAGTCGCCGACCTTGCCGGGCATGTCCGTGCGCCACATGAGGTAGTAGGCCGGGTCGGTGAAGTTGTCGAACCGGAAGTTGTAGTCCTTGGTGGTCTGCCCCTCGGTCAGCATGACCATCAGGTAGCGCCCGGCCATCACCAGGAACGCCGCGAAGGTGGCGCCGAGGAAGCCCGCGCCCCGCAGCCGGCCGCCGCGGCCGGACCGCCACGGGAAGTACAGGGCCGCGGCGAAGAACACGCCCGCCGCGCTCCACAGGAACCAGCCGGAGTAGGTGAGGAACAGCAGGCCGAGCAGGGCACCGAAGCCGGCGCCCTTGAGCAGCAGCGGCCGCCACGCCTGGCTCGCGCTGCGCCCGAGGGAGACCACCAGCGCCACCAGGACGGGCACCAGCAGGACGAGCACGGTCTGGCTGTAGGGCTTGTACGCGTCGATCAGCGCGAAGGCCGGCGCGACACCGAAGGCCAGGGCCCGTACGGGGCTGAGCAGCATCCGCCAGCAGAGGTATACGAGCGGGCCGAAGGCGGCCGCGCCGAGGATCTGGAGGTCCTTGAAGGCGTAGGCGGTATTACCCCCGCGGAACCACTCGGCGTAGTACCCGAGGGTGTACAGGGGGGCCGGCGGGTAGACCGGGGAACCGGAGGGGCGGCCGTTGGCCACGGCCTGGGCCCATTCGACGATGCGTCCGCTGTCGCCGTTGAGGCCGAACATCGGCCAGGGCGTGCCGTGCAGCGCGACGACCGCGCCGGCGGCGACAAAACCGCTGGCCAGACCGGCGATACCGGCGGAGGCCAGCCGGGCCGCGAGGTCGAAGTGCCGGCCCTTGCGGATCCGCAGGGCCACGACCACCGCGGCGACGAACAGCAGGCCGACGAGCGCGAACCGCAGCTGGATCGCGGCGAGCCCGCTGACCTGGGCGATCCGGTCCAGCGGGTTCAGACGGAATCCGCTGGCGAGCAGCGGGAGCAGCAGTGCGGCGGCGAAGGCGACGGCACCTTCGAGGAGGAGGAGCGCGGCGCGGGACCCCGGAGCCCGCCGGACGGCGGGTATCGGGCGGTCGGACGCGGCCGGCCCGCCCGGGGGCAGCACGGCCACCGTGCCCTCGGTACTGACAGTCACTGCGGTGTCCCCTACTGCTTGGTCGGTCCTCGGCGCGGCGGCCGGTCGTCGTGCGCAAGCCGCTGTCCGGCCTCCGGGCCCCGGCGCCGGGGGCGGGGCCGCGGCGGACTCAAGGGCGGTGGGAGACAGCCTTGGCACTTGCTGCCCTGCATACTACGGGCCCCCTCCCGGCGCCCGGCGGCCGCCGCCGGAGACCGGCCGCCCGCCTAGGCCGGATCCGGCAGGAGGTGCTTCGTACCCCAGGCGCCGAGCGGTTCGAGGGCGGCGTTGAGGTCCTGGCCGAGGGGGGTCAGGGAGTACTCGACGCGCGGCGGGACCTCCTCGTAGACCTCGCGGTGCACGATCCCGTCCGTCTCCAGCTCGCGCAGCTGGGCCGCGAGGACCTTCTCGGAGACGCCGGGGACCAGCCGGCGCAGCTCCCCGAAGCGGCGGGGCCGCTGGTCCAGCTCCCACAGGAGCGAGACCTTCCATTTGCCGTCGATCACCGACATCGCCGCGGCGATCCCGCAGTGCTCCGCACCGGGCCTTCGTGTCAGCGCCATCGCGCACCCCTCCCCACCTGTTCGCTCACCTCGGGGTAACCACCCACTCCGAAGTGCGTACTTGAGGGCTCCGGCGCCCCGTTCCAGGCTAGACGGCATGACCGACACCACATCCCGGAACACCTTCTCCCTGCTCGGACTCGGCGACATGGGCACCGCCCTCACCCGCACCTGGCTCACCGCCGGGCACTCCCCCACCGTCTGGAACCGCACCCCCGCCAAGGCGGAGGCCCTGGCCGCCGGGGGCGCCGTGGCCGCGCCGAGCGCGGCCGAGGCCGTCGCCGCGCACCCGCTGGTCGTGGTCTGCCTGCTGGACGACGCGAGCGTCGGCTCCGTACTGGAGGGCGTCGACCTCACCGGCAAGGACCTGGTGAACCTCACCACCAGCACCCCCGCCGACGCCCGCGCCCGCGCCGCCTGGGCCGAGGAGCGCGGGGCGCGGTACGTGGACGGCGGGATCATGGCCACCCCGACGATGATCGGCGTCCCGGAGGCCGGGGGCTACGTCTTCTACAGCGGCTCCCGCGCGGCCCTCGACACCCACCGGGCGGTCCTGGAGGTCCCCGCCGGGGTGCGCTTCGTCGGGGAGGACCCGGGGCACGCCGCCCTGCACGACGTGGCGCTGCTGAGCGCGATGTACGGGCTGTTCGCCGGGATCTCGCACGCCTACGCGCTGACCGAGGGCGAGGACATCGCGCCGAAGGACCTGGCTCCGCTGCTGTCCGAGTGGCTGGGCGCGATGGGCTTCTTCGTCGGCAACACGGCCGAGCGGCTGACCTCCCGGGACTTCACCACCGGGGTGGTGTCCAGCCTGGCCATGCAGGTCGCGGCCAGCGGCACCCTGCTGCGCACGGCGGCGGAGCAGGGCGTGGACGCCGGGCTGATCTCCCCCTACCTGGACCTGATGCGGCGGCGGCTGGAGTCGGACCCGGCCGCGCACGGCGGGGAGGACACGGCGGGAGCCGTCCTGCTGCTGAAGCGCTGACCGGCTCAGCGGTGCAAGCGCGGCGTTCCGGCGTTCCGGCGTTCTACGGGAAGGCAGGCGGCGGCGGTCCGAAGCCCGCGGGGGTGGTCTCGGCGGCCGGGGTCTCGTCGGCGCGCGTCAGGTCCCGGGCCATCAGCGTGGCCCCGGCCACCGCGCCCGGCATCAGGAACACCGCGACCAGCGGAACCAGGAAGGCCAGCACCAGCGGCACGCCGAAGCCGAGGACGAGCAGCCGCCGGGACCGCAGCAGCGCGAGCCGGTCGGGCAGCTCCACCTTGCGGCGCTGGAGGGCCACCGAGGTGAGCTCCTGCGTGAGGAAGTAGCCGGAGACGCAGAAGCCGAGCACGGGGATCACCGTCTGCCCGACCACCGGGATGAAGCCGAGGGCGAAGAGGACGATCCCGTAGAGCAGGACCCGGGCGAGGATCCGGATGCTGTCCCGGGCCGAGATCCACAGCTCCAGCCAGAGCGGCAGCCCGGACTGCGGGACCTCGCCGCCCTCGCTGCGGTCGACCTGCTCGGAGAGGGATTCGTAGAAGGGCTGGCCGATCAGCAGGGTCACGGCGGTGAAGGTGATGACCGCGAGGAAGAGGCCCAGGCCGAAGAAGAGGGCGGTCAGGAAGCCGCGGAAGACACCGAGCCACGGCGCCGACCAGTCGTCGGCGAAGGGGGTGGCCCAGACGGTCAGGTCGTCGGCGGTGTAGCCGAACGCGATCAGCGCCCCGGTGTAGAGGACGAAGGAGACCAGGCCCGGGAGGAGCCCGAAGCCGAGCCAGCGGCCGTGCCCGAGTACCCATCGCTGGCCGGCCAACAGGTACCGGAAGCCCCCCGCAAGATCATGCATGGGGTCAGTTTACGGCGAAGGCCGCACCCGGTCGGGGTGCGGCCTTCACTGCGCTGCGGCTGCCTTCACTGGGATGCCTTCACAACGCTGCCTGATCAGACGGCGAGCTCCACGGTGATGTTGCCGCGGGTGGCCTTGGAGTACGGGCAGACCTCGTGGGCCTTCTCGATGAGCTCCTTGGCGGTGGCGGCGTCCACGTTCGGGATCACGGCGGAGATCTTGACGATCAGGCCGAAGCCCTCGTCGTTCTTGCCGATGCCGACCTCGGCGGTGACGGTGGAGCCGGAGATGTCGGCGTTCGCGTTCTTGGCGACGACACCCAGGGCGCCCTGGAAGCAGGCGCTGTAGCCGGCGGCGAACAGCTGCTCCGGGTTGGTGCCGGCACCGCTGCCGCCGAGCTCCTTCGGGGGGTTCACCACGACGTCGAGCTTGCCGTCGTTGGTGGCGACGCGGCCGTCACGGCCGTTCTCGGCGGTGGCCACGGCGGTGTACGCGACGTCGGACTGCTGGATGGACATGAAGAATGTTCCTCCTGGTAATCGCCGCGACTCGCGCCCACGGTCACGACGGTTGTGGGGTGAGCCTAACCGGTGAAAGAAACGATCATCTTTCCGGTGTTCTCGCCGCGCAGCATGCCGAGGAAGGCGGAGGTCGCGTTCTCCACGCCCTCGACGACCGTCTCGTCGTAGTGCAGCTCACCGGAACGCAGCCATCCGGCGACGTCCTGGACGAACTGCTGCTGCAGGCCCGAGTGGTCGCCGACGAGGATGCCCTGGAGGCGCAGGCGCTTGCCGATGACCTGCATCAGGTTGCGCGGGCCGGGGGCGGCCTCGGTGTCGTTGTAGTGGGCGATCGCGCCGCAGAGGGTGGCCCGGCCGTGCACCTTCATGGCGGAGATGGCCGCTTCCAGGTGGTCGCCGCCGACGTTGTCGAAGTAGACGTCGATGCCCTCGGGGGCGGCGGCGCCCAGCTGCTCGGCGACGGGGCCGTTCTTGTAGTTGAAGGCGGCGTCGAAGCCGTACTTCTCGGTGAGGAGCGTGACCTTCTCGTCCGAGCCGGCGGAGCCGATCACCCGGGACGCGCCCTTGATCCTCGCGAACTGGCCGACGAGACCGCCGACCGCACCGGCGGCGCCGGAGACGAACACGGCGTCGCCCTCCTTGAAGGAGGCCACCTCGAAGAGGCCGGCGTAGGCGGTCAGGCCCGGCATGCCGAGCACACCGAGGTAGGCGGAGAGCGGGGCGAGCGAGGCGTCCACCGCGACGGCGTGCTTGGCATCGAGCTCCGCGTACTCGCGCCAGCCGAGGCCGTGCAGGACGTGGTCGCCGACGGCGAAGCCCTCGGCGTTGGAGGCGACGACCTCGCCGACCGCGCCGCCGTCCATGGGGCGGTCGAGCTGGAAGGGCGGGACGTAGGACTTCACGTCGTTCATCCGGCCGCGCATGTACGGGTCGACGGACATGTGCAGATTGCGCACGAGGATCCGGCCGGCCGCGGGCTCGGCGGACACGGGCACCTCGCGCAGGGCGAAGTCCTCCGCGACGGGCCAGCCCTGCGGGCGACGGACGAGGTGCCACTCGCGGCTCACGGCGGGAATCTCAGACATGCGGCGCTCCTGGTGCGAACGGAAGGCGAACGGGAAGCGAGCAGATTGCTTCACTACCTGAAACAACCATGCGCCTGGATATTTCATGTTGTCAAGTAAATGGGTACGCTGGAGCCATGCCCAGTCGTCGCGTAGACCCAGTGACCGTCGAGGTCGTCGAGCTCATCGGTGATGTCGTGTCCCGGTACCACATGGAGTACGAGCACGCGGCCTCCAGCCACCAGCTCACCGGTGCCCAGGCCAAGGTGCTGAACCTGCTGGCCCTGGAGCCGATGCCCATGCGGCACATCGCGCAGAAGCTGCGGTGCGAGCCGTCGAACGTGACGGGCATCATCGACCGGCTGGAGAGCCGCGGCCTGGTCGAGCGCCGCCCGGACCCGGCCGACCGGCGGGTGAAGCTGGCCGCCCCCACCGAGGAGGGCCTCCAGACGGCGGAGCGGCTGCGCGAGTCGCTGGACTTCGCGCGCGAGCCCCTGGCCGGGCTGTCCGCGGCGGAGCGGGCGGTGCTACGGGACCTGCTGAAACGGATGCTGGGCTGACCGGATGCCGGGCTGACCGGATGCCGGGCGGCACGGATGCTGGGCTGACCGGGCCGGGTCAGGAGCAGAAGATCCAGAGCACGCAGCTCTTGCTGGGCTTCGGCGTCGGGGACTGCGTGGGCGGGGGCGGGGGCGGCGGCGCCTGAGTGGTGCCGGTCGCGCCCTGCGAGGGGGTGCCCGAGCCGGACACCTGCACGGACGGGCCGCGCCCGGGCGGGACGGAGGCCGAGGCGGAGGCCGGGCCCGAGCGCGTCGGGGCGGGAGCGTCGGCGGAGCCGGTGGCTCCGGGCTGCCCGGTCCCGGCGGAGGGGGATCCCGTGCCCGCCTTCCGCGTCACCGAGGCCGTCTTCGCGGTGCCCTGGGCGGAGCCCGTGGGCGCGCCGGCGGTCGGCAGGTCCGGCACCGGGGCGGGCTGCTGCGGGCCGTCGTCCGTCAGCACCACGTTCGAGGCGCGGTCGGTGCGCTGCCCGTCGGCGGTGAGGTGGGCCACCGAGAGGGCGCCACCGGCCGCGATCAGCACACCGAGCGCGAGGGTGAGCACGGTCCGGCGGCGGCGCCGGTGGGTGACCCGGCGGCGGGCCCCCGCCCGGCGCCCGTCCGGGGCGGACAGCACCACGAGGGAGTCGGGGTACCCGTCCGGGGGTGGGGGCGGGGCCTGCGGGGCGGACGCGGAGTGCGCGGGCATCCGCGGCGGGCCGGACGGCCCGGGGCCGGCCGGCCGGGGGTCGGGCGCGGCGGGAATCAGGTACTCGGCGGCGGTCCCGCATCCGGCGCACGCCAGCGCGCCGTTGAGGTGCCTCCGGCATGCGTGGCAGTAGTTCATGGCGCCCGCAGGCTACGTGGTCCGCGGCAACATCCGTATCCCGAGAACGTAAGGATCCTGTGTGGAATCGTTCCCTCCATGACTTCCTTCGGCCCGGCCGCCTTCCAGTTGGTATTGCTGCGGCGGATGGCGGATTTCCAGCCGGATCTCGCCGAGGAGGCCCGCCACCGGCTGGGCGCCTCGCTCGCCGACCAGCGCGAGGCCAACAAACGCTGGCAGGCGATGGTCCGTTCCCGGACTTCGTCCGCGACGGGCCCCCGGTCCCGCTCCCGCGGCGCCCTGGCCCGCTACCGCTCGGTGCTCGGCCCGCCCGAGTCCACCGCCGCCCGCACCATCGGGGATCTGGAGTGCGAGGCCCTGCTGTGGCGGCTGCCGCTCTGGCCGGATCTGCGCTTCGAGGTGCTGGCCGCGCCGGACGGGGCGGTGTGGAACGAGTGGCTGGTACGGGCCCCGGGCGCGCGGGGGCCCGCACTGCGCTCGGCGGACGATCTGCTGCCCTGGTCGGCGACGGTGGACGAGGTGGCGCGGGCCTTCGCGCCGGTCCGTCCGATGGAGGGCACGGCCCCGACCCGCTGGCGGCTGGCCTTCGCCGCGCAGGGGGTGCCGTGCGTGGCGGAGTTCACGTACGGGCTGCTCCAGCGGGTGTCGCCGGGCGGCTGATCAGGGGCCGCCGCCCGGGGTGTAGGTGGTGAGGGCGCCGTAGGAGGACAGGGCTCCGGGCAGGTCGACCGGCTTCTGGCGCAGGGTGGTGTCCAGGAAGGCGAGGGTGGTGGAGGCGACCAGGCCGGGGCTCTTGGTGCGGCCCAGGGAACCGACGACCGAGGGCACGGGCGGCAGGTAGAGGGGGCCGTCCGTGAAGGTGAGATGGGCGGAGCCGGGGACGGTGAGCCGGTAGCTCGTCGCGGTCGTGGACCGGAGGACCGTCTCCAGACGGGGGAGGTAGTCCGGGTCGGTCGCGGGAGTGATGGCCTGGGTGAGAACCAGGGCCGGCCGGTCGAGGGCGGGGGCGGCGGGGCCGTGGGGGAAGCCGTCCAGGTCGATGACGGCGCCGAACCGGTGGTCCTGCCGGGCCGCTTGCAGGGCGGCCGCACCGCCCATGGAATGACCGGTGGCGGCGGCGCGGGCGGTGTCCAGGCGCCCGGTCAGCGGGTCGGAGATCTCGCCCCGGTCCAGGCGGTCGAGCTGGGTGAGGACGAAGCTGAGGTCGGCGGCGCGGACGGCGGTCCAGTCGGCCGCCAGTACGGCGTCCTGGTCGCGGTCGCCGGAGGAGGTGGTCCTGCTGCGGAGGGTGCGGCCGTCGGTCAGGAGGACGACGGCGGAGTCGTACGGGTGGTCGAGGGCGGCGACGACATAGCCGTGACTGGCCAGTTCCTCCGCCCAGGCCGTGTTCTGCGCGCGCGTCCCGCCGGAGCCGGGCGAGAAGAGGACCACCGGGAACCGCCCGCCCTCACCGGCCACCGGGGCATCGAACACCGCGTGGGAGCGGGCCTGCGGAAGGCCGTCGACGAGGAAGCCGGGGAGGCCGACGTAGCCGGCGAGGGTGTCGGCGACGGTGCGTGCCTCCTGTTCCGTACGTCCCAGGTAGGGGGCGCGCGGCGTACCCGCGGGGCTCTTCCGCGCGGGGTACCAGAGCTGGGTCACCACCGTGCGCCGGTCCTCCGGCTCAGGGGTGAAGGTCTCGGGGCGCTGGGTGTCGGTCCACTGCATCACGCGGGTCCCGACCGCGAACCCGCCCGACGGCTCGGGGAAGGCGGGTACGGGAAAGGCCCAGGCGGCCAGCGGCCCCATGGCGACGAGCCCGGCGCAGGCCAGCGATCCCGGGAGCGCCAGCCACCACCGGGCGCGCCACGCCGTACGGCCGCCTCGGCGGCGCAGCAGCGGGGCGAGGGCGAAGGGCAGCACGAGGGCGGCGCCCGCCAGCACCGGCAGCAGCTGCCAGCGGATCCCCGTCACGGCCAGGACCAGGGCGGACAGTACGAGGACCCCCGCGGCGGCGAGCGTGACGCGCGGGCGGGCGACGGGGGGAAGCCAGCGCGCGACCACCAGCGCGAGGGCGGCCAGTAAGGCGAGGAGTTCCAGCGGGGACAGGTACAGCCCGGTGATGGTTTCGGTCACCGGGCCATCCTCCGGGCGGGGCACGCGGTGCCACATCAGTCCCGGGTGGCCCCCGCATGCAACCGGAGTCGCAATCGAATACCGCAGGTGGAGGGCCGCTCTGCGACCAGGGAGGTAGGCGGGCTACCTCTGGGGTCGCATCCGCGGGGTGATGCCTTCGGGAGGCGGTCTCCCGTACGTCCCGCGGCCTACGAGGCGAGGAAGGCGCGGACCCCCGCCGAGGTGGCGTCGTCGCCGAGCAGGTCGTTGTGGCCGAGGCAGCCGACGGGCGTGTTGAGGGCGCCGGCCAGCGGAACGCTGTCGTCCGGGTTGACCACCTCGTCGCAGCCGGACCAGAAGGTCCCGTACTTCACCTCGCCCGGGGTCGCGTCCCCGCTGTTGAGGTTCCGTACGACATAGGAGCCCGGGGTCATGTCCCGGCACGCCTGGTCCCACAGGGCGCAGGCCCAGGCGGTGGAGGTGCCGCGGTTGGGGCCGGCCAGCGAGACCCAGTGGCCGACGGTGGCGGTGCCGCCGCCGAACTTCACGTACCAGCGGCTGACCAGGGAGCCGTACGAGTGCGCCACGAGGTCGACGCGGGCGGCGCCGGTCTCGCGGCGGACCTGTTCCACGTAGGCGGCGAGCCGTCCGGCCAGGACCTCGTTGACGGACTGGTGGGTGTCGTAGCCCCAGGAGAAGAGCTGGGCGTCGGTGTACCCATCGGCGCGCAGGTCCGCGCGCAGGGAGCCCCAGACGCCCGGGTCGGCGTTGTAGCCGTGCACGAGGACCACGGGATTGCGGGGCGCCGCCCGGCCGGAGGACGGGGCCCCTTCGGAGGCCCGGGCGGCGGCCGGCGCCGTGAGGGACGCCAGGCAGAGCGTCAGAAGAGCGGCCATCGCCTGCCGGACCGTCAGCATCGCGTCCCCCTTACCTTGTTACGCGCGAGTAGCGCGTGCGGTGCGGGCATGGTGCTGCCTGTCGGTACAGAAATCCACCCCCATGCAGCCGCGACACACCCACGGCCGGAGCATTCCAACGGGCGGATAGCCCTAAATGCCCGAGATGATATGACAAGCGACCGGCACTTCCGCCGGTCCTCTTGCGTCAGCGCTCTCGGGAGGTTCTGCCGTGACCGTCAGTCTTGAGCAGTTGCGCCGCTGCCACGTCGCCGTCGACCTGGGGGCCGCCAGGACCCGTGTGTACGTCAAGGGCGCCGGCCTCGTGGTCGACGAGCCCAGCGTCGCCGCGGTCAACACCCGCACCGGCGCGCTCATCGCCGTCGGCACCTTCGCCGAACGGATGACGGGCCGCACCCCGGACTACATCAGGGTGGTCCGCCCCGTCTCCGGCGGCACCGTCGTGGACATCGAGATGGCCCAGCGGATGCTGCGTCACCTCCTCGGCGAGAAGCTGCGCCGCGCCCTGCGCCGCAAGCCGCGGCTGCGGGCGGCGGCCTGCACCCCGCACGACGCGGACCCGCTGGCCCAGCGGGCGACCGTGGAGACCCTGGTCGGGCTCGGTGCCCGGCGTGTCGAGCTCGTCGACACCCTGATCGCGGCGGCCGTCGGCTGCGGACTGCCCGTGGAGCAGCCGACCGCGACGATGATCATGGTGTGCGGGGCCGCCGCCACCCAGGTCGCCGTCCTCTCCCTCGGCTCCATCGTCACCGCCCAGCGGATCCCCGTGGGCGGCGAGGCCATCGACCACGCGGTCGTCCAGCACCTGCGCCACGCGCACGAGCTGATGCTGCCGAGCCAGGCGGTCCGCCCGCTCCAGCTCGCCCTGCACGGCAACGGCCTCACCGTCGGCGGCCCGGCCTCCACCCTGATCCACGGCCGCGACGTGGCGACCGGACTGGCCCGCTCCGTGCAGGTCGACACGGCCGCCGTACGGGACGCCATCTACACCCCGCTGACCGCCGTGCTCGACGGCATCGGCAAGGTGCTGCGGGACTGCCCGCCGGACCTGGTCGCCGACCTGACGGACCGGGGGATCATGATGGTGGGCGGCAGCGCCCTGCTGCCGGGCCTGGACCAGATGCTGCGGGACGCCACCGGTATGCCCGTCGCCATCGCGGAACGGCCGGACGTGTGCGCCGTACTCGGTCTCGGCGCGATGCTCGAAGGGAAGATCGCCCCGATGGTCCTCAACCCGCTGGCCGGATGACGCGGAACGCACCGCGACCGGAGGGAACGGACGGGACGCCCGAGGGAGAAGCGGCTGAGGAAGCCAGCCTTCCGGTGCTGCTGGAGGCCGTCCTCAACGTCGGCTCCGAGCTCGAACTACGGGCCACCCTCCAGCACATCGTGGACTCGGCGGCCGAGCTGTGCTCGGCCCGGTACGCCGCGCTCGGGGTGGTCGACCCCGAGCGCGTCGTGCTGACCGGCCTGTTCACGGCGGGCCTCACCGAGGAGCAGCGGGCCGCCGTCCCCCACCTGCCGGACGGCCGCTCCGGTCTGCTCGGCGTCATGCTGGACGACCCGCGTCCGCTGCTCCTGGACGACCTCGCCGCGGATCCGCGGGCCGCCGGTTTCCCGCCCGGCCATCCGCCCATGCGCAGCTTCCTCGGCGTCCCGATCCGGGTGCACACCGAGGTCTTCGGGAACCTCTACCTCACCGAGAAGCGCGGCGGCGGCCCCTTCACCGAGGAGGACCTGGCCCTGCTCCGCGTCCTCGCCTCGCAGGCGGGCATAGCGATCGGCAACGCCCGGCTGTACGAGACCGCGCGCCGCCGGGAGCGCTGGATCGACGGCGCCGCCGCCGTCACCACCACCCTGCTGGCCGGCCGCCCGGCGGCGGACGCCCTGCGGTGCGTGGCCGAACGGGCCCGGCTGCTGGCCGACGCGGCCGCCGGGGTGGTGCTCCAGCCGACCGCCGAGGGCGGGATGGAGATCGTGGCCGCCTCCACGCAGGGGGATCCCGGGGACCTGGTGGGCACGGCCATCGCGCCCGGTTCGCCGGTGCTGGAGCAACTGCTCGGGGGCGAGCCCGTCTTCATCGAGGACTCGGCCACCGACCCGCGCATGACCACGCACGTCCGCGAGCGCTTCGGGCCGAGCATGATGCTCCCGCTCCAGAGCGGGGGCCAGCTGATCGGCACCCTGGCGCTGCCGCGGGCCCGCGGGGGGCCGGCGTACGACGCGGTGGACCGGCTGCTCGCCTCGCAGTTCGCCTCCCAGGCGGCGCTGGCGCTCGTCCTGGCGGACGCGCAGCACGACCGGGAGCAGCTGGCGGTGTACGAGGACCGCGACCGGATCGCCCGCGACCTCCACGACCTGGTGGTGCAGCGGCTGTTCGCCACGGAGATGATGCTGGAGAGCACCCGCCGCCGCGCCGCGAACGCCCCCTCGGGGGACACGGTCGGCGAGGAACTGGCCCGCGCCGTGGACGAGCTGGACTCCACCATCCAGGAGGTCCGCACGGCCATCTTCGCCCTCCAGCAGCCCCCGGCCGACGCCCCGTCGACCTTCCGCGGCCGCGTCCTGCGCGAAACGGGCGGCGCGGCGGTCCTCCTGGGCTTCCCCCCGTCGGTCCACTTCGCGGGCGCGGTGGACACCCTGATCCCGGACCCGGTGGCCGCCTCCCTCCTCACGACCCTCCGCGGCGCCCTGGCGGCGGCGCACCGCCGCAGCGAGGTCACCAAGATCGAGGTAACGGTGGACGCCACCCCGGCAAAGGTCCACCTGACGGTAACGGACAACGGCCACACGGACTCGGGCGCCCGGGGCACGACGGTGAGGTGGGAGTCGGCGGTGTGAGGGGGCCGCTGGAGGCGGCATGGCAGGTGTACGCGGCCCTGCGCGAGCGGCGGGCCGAGCCGGGTCCGGAGCGCGCATCGGCGTGAGCGGTACGGAGCGGGCCATGCGATGCCGGGGCCGGAGTCGGCCGTGGGCTGGGCGGGCCGGGCGGATCGTACGAGCGGTGCCGAGCGGGCAGGCCCGGTAGGCAGGGCGCAGAGCGAGAGGCGCGGGCCGGCGCACGCGGCGCACTGCGCACGGACCGGAGCGGGCGAGGTACGGCCCGCCGGGCGCGGGCTGTTGGGCGCAGCTCCGAGTAGGCCGCGCGATGCCGGCGGCCCGAGCCCGCGGTGGCTGCACGCGCCGGGCGGAGCGGCGGATCGTACGAGCGGTGCCCAGCGGGCAAGCCCGGTACGCCAGGGGCAGAGCGACAGGTACGGGTCGGCGCACGCGGCGCGCTGCACGCGGACCGGAGCGGGCGAGGTCCGGCCCGCCGGGCGCGGGCGGTGAGGGCAGGCGGCGCGGAGTGCGCGGGCGGGAGCAGGCGCGGTGCGCGGGGTGGAGCCGGCGGTGGGCGCAGGTCGGCGCGTGCCGTGGGCTGAGCCGGGGTCAGAGGGGGCGGGGGGCCGCGCGTAGGGCGATTCGGGTGTGGGACTGGGCCACGCCCGCCTCCCGCTTGAGGCGGCGGAGCAGCGTGTCGAGGGCGGACGGGTCGGCGGCTCTCGCCCGTACGAGGTAGTCGTGGCCGCCGGTCACATGGACCACCTCGGTGATGCCGGGGAGCGTGACGACCTTCCGCTCGAACTCCTCGTTCGTGGTGTCCTGCCGCAGCGTGAGGTCGATGAAGACGACGAGCCCGCCCGCGGTGTCGGCGGCGGGATCCACGACAACCGTGAACCCGCGGATCACCCCGTCGCGCCGCATCCGCCGCACCCGGTCCGCCGTGGCGTTGGCGCTGAGGCCGACGCGGGCGCCGAGGTCGCGGTACGACATCCGCGCATCCTGCTGGAGGATCCCGAGGATTTCCCTGTCGATGCCGTCCACACCGCGATTGTCGCAGCCGGGCCCGATATACGTGCGCGAACCACGGGCACGGCGCCCCACCCTCCCCCTCATGAACGAACTGACGACACCGGCCCTGGCGGGCGCGGTCGCGGGCCTGGGCGTGGCCATGCCGATGGGGGCGATGAGCGTACTGCTCCTCCAGGAGGCCCTGCGCGACCGCCGCACGGCAGCGGCCGCCGCCGCAGGCGTGGCCGCGACAGACCTCGGCTACGCCGCCCTCGCCACCGCCCTCGGCCCCTGGGTGGCTTCCTACGTCTCCCCCGTGGAGGCATGGATCCGCCTCACCTCGGCCACGATCCTGCTGAGCATCGCGGCCCACGGCCTCTGGCGCGCCCGCGCTTCGCCGACGCCCCCGGACAGCGGCGAGGGCGGCGCGGGCACCACCCGCCCCCGCCCCGCCCGGGCCTTCGCACGCTACGCGGCTCTGACCGCCGTCAATCCCACCACCGCCCTCTACTTCGCCGCCCTCACCACCGCCCAGGCCGCCACCCTCCACTCCGGCCCGGCGGGCGCCGCCTTCCTGTTCGGGGTCGGCCTCGCCTCGCTCCTCTGGCAGCAGTCCCTCGTCACGCTCGGCTCCCTCGCGGGCGCCCGCGTCTCCCCCGCGCTCCGCGTCTGGACCTTCCGCCTGGGCTACGGCCTGGTCGCCGCTTACGCGGTCAAGATCGCCCTCCCGCTCCCCTGACGGGGCGTGGCACGGCGGGGCCCGGCCCCAGGTCGGTGCAGCAACCGGTCTCCTCGGCCCCCCTCGCCACCGCACCCGCACCCGCCCCCGCACCCGCCCCCGCCGGCCGGCGCCTCGTACGCCGTCGTCCCGTTCCCGCGCTGCCCGCCGCCACCCCGCCGAAGTACTGTCACCCGGACAGCACTTCGACTCTCACGACCTGGGGTGAACCGGTGACGACGACCCGCCTCTCCGCCCGCGCGGCCATCGCCGCCGTGGCCGACCCGGACAGCTTCGCCGAGCTGTCCGTCCCCCGCCGGGACTCCCCCGCCGACGGCCCGCTGGCCTGGGCCGGTTACGACGACTCCCGCGCCCGCGCGAGCGCCCGTACCGGCGAGGAGGAGTCCGTCGTCGTCGGCTCCGCCCGCGTCGGCGGCGCCGAAGCCGTGCTCGTCTCCTTCGAGTTCGGCTTCCTCGGCGGCTCGCTCGGGCAGCGCACCGGCGACCGGCTCGAAGCCGCGTACGAGCACGCCCGCGCGCGCCGGCTCCCGCTCGTCTCGCTCATCGCCACCGGCGGCTCCCGCATGCAGGAGGGCATGCTCGCGCTGACGCAGCTCCAGCGGGTGGCCCGGCAGTGCGTGCTGACACGGGCCGCGGGCCTCCCCCAGCTGGCCGTGCTGCGCGATCCCACCACCGGCGGCGGCTGGGCCACCCTCGGGGCGGGGGCCGACGTGGTCCTGGCCCTGCCCGGCGCCCAGGTCGGCTTCGCCGGCTCCCGGGTGCGGCCGGCGGACGCGGATCCGGCGGCGTACTGCGCCGAGGGCCAGTACGCCGCCGGGCACGTGGACGCCGTCGTCGACCCCGCCGACCTGCCCGGCACCCTCGCCGCCTGGCTGCGCGTCCTGGCCGCGCCCCGCTCGGCCGAGCCGGTCGAGCCCCCGGCCGTGCTGGCCGACGTACGACCGCCCGCCACCGGCTGGGACGCCGTACGCCAGGCCCGCGATCCGGGCCGGCCGCGCGCCGCGGCGTACCTGGACGCGTACTTCGACCTCCGCCTGCCCCTGTCCGGCGACCGCGCGGGCGGCACGGACCCGGGCATGCTGTGCGGATTCGGGCTGCGGGAGGGGCGGGCCGTCGCGTACGCCGCCCAGTGCGGCACGGCGACCCGTCCGGCGGGCTACCGTACGGCGGCCCGCGTGATCCGCCTCGCGGACCGGCTCGGCGTTCCCGTCCTCACCCTGGTCGACACCCCGGGCGCGGCCAACGACGCCGCCGCCGAGCACGCGGGCGCGGGCCCGGCCATCGCGGACACCTTCGCGGCGGTGGCCGCCGCCACCGTGCCCGTCACCACGCTGCTGATCGGCGAGGGCGGCTCGGGCGGCGCCCTGGCCCTGGCCGCCCCGCACAACATGTGGGTCACCCCGGACAGCTACTTCTCGGTCATCGCCCCGGAACTGGCGGCGGCCATCCTGAAACGCCCCACGTCCTCGGCCCCCACCACCGCGTCCGAACTCCACATCCGCCCGCAGGACCTGGTGTCCCTGGGCATAGCCCGCGGCATCGTCCCCCCACCACCCCCAACTCCCTGACCCACCCGCCCACACCGCAGCCGCCCCCTGAGCACCAGCCACCCCCAAAGCCACCTCCGAACCCCTACCAGCCCACCACCCACCCACCGACACACCAGCCACACCTGGAACACCCTCAGGCACACGTCGGCCACGCGAGCCGCGCCCGGAGGCACCTCCGAGCCGCTGCCAGCCCCACCACCCACGGGCCGACACACCAGCCACACCCGAAGCACCCCCAAGCACACATCGGCCACACTCCGGAGCACGCGTCCGCCACACACCATCCGGACCACATCGGCTGCCCAGCCACACCCGGAACACCCCGAGCACGCATCAGCCACACCAGCCACGCGTCGGCGCACCAGCCGCACCCGGAGCATCCCAGCCACGCCTCCGCCACACCAACCACACCTGAAGGCACCTCCGAACACCTGCCAGCCCCACCAGCCACCCGTCGGCACACCAGCCACAACCGGAGCGCCCTCGGGCACATGTCGGCCGCGCGAGCCGCGCCCGGAGGCATCTCCGGGCGCTCGCCAGCCACACCATCCACCACACCAGCCACGCCTCGGCACGCCCGCCGCACCCGAAGCACCCCCGAGCACGCATCAGCCGCACCAGCCACACCCCGGAGTACGCGTCCCCCACACCAGCCCGACCACGTCAGCTGCCCAGCCACACCAGCCACACCGGGAGCACCCTCGGGCACACGTCGGCCGCGCGAGCCGCGCCCGGAGGCACCTCCGGGCACCCACCCGCCACACCAGCCACGCGTCGGCACACCCGAGCACACATCAGCCGCACCCGGAACACCCCGGAGTACGCGTCCCCCACACCAGCCCGACCACGTCAGCTGCCCAGCCACACCCGGAAATCCCACGAGCACGCGTCAGCTGCACCAGCCACGCCGAGTCCACTCGACCACCGGTCGGCCACACCGGGCTGCGCCCGGGGAGAGGTACGGCCACAAGGAGGCGGCACCGGACGGCCCCGCTCCGGCCCGCGGTGGGGACCGGTTCGTGGCACCGGCAGCCGCAGGCGGCGCCACCTTCCGTCCCGTCAGGTACGCGCGGCGGCAGCCCGGACGCCGGAAACGCGCTCCGTGGCGTGGGACGCGCCCGCCCGCGCGCCGAGGCTCCACCAGCGCGAGCCGCACGTCCCAACCCGCGCCCGCCGGAGGCGATCACGTACCCCCAGCACCGCATCCGCCAGCGGCGGCACCAACGTGCGCTGCCCTATCCCGGCATAGCCGCCACCCGGCCCGGGGCCGAGGCCGAAACCCACCCGCACCCAGCCGTCGCACACACGGCACACACGGCACAGGCGGCACACGCCCCACACGCGGCGGCCAGCCACCACCACCACGACGGCCCGCGGCTCCAACCCCCGCCGGATCCGCACCACGTACCGGGCACGGCGGCGCACCCACCCCCGGCCGGCGCCAGCCGAAACCCCACCCGAGCCGGGGTCGGCCAACCCCGCCCAGCCCAGCGGCCCAGCGCCGCGCTACGCCTTCGGCGACCGCGCGTCGTACCGCCCGAACTCCCGCCACCTCAGCGCCAGCAGCCCCACCACCACCACGCACGCCAGCCCGCCCCCCGTCACCGCGACAGCGGGAGACGTCAGGTCGGCGGCGGTCCCCGCGAGGAAATCCCCCAGCCGGGGCCCGCCCGCGACGACCACGATGAAGACCCCCTGGAGCCGCCCCCGCATGTCGTCCGGCGTAGCCGCCTGGAGCATCGTCGTACGGAACACCATCGAGACCGTGTCCGCGGCCCCCGCCAGCGCCAGGAAGAACAGCCCGAGCCACAGGTTCCGCGTCAGGCCGAAGACGGCGATGGCCAGCCCCCACCCCGCCACCGCCAGCAGGATCGCCAGCCCGTGCCGCCGGATCCGCGCCTGCCAGCCGGAGAACAGCCCGCCCAGCAGCGCCCCCGCGGCGACCGCGGCCACCATCAGGCCGACCGTCTTCGCGTCGTCCCCGTACCAGAGCAGGGCGATGGCCGGGAACAGCGCCTTCGGCTGCGCCAGCACCATGGCGGCCATGTCGGTGAAGAAGGTCATCCGGATGTTCGGCCGGGTGCCGAGGAACCGCAGCCCGTCGGCGACGGAGGCCCGCCCCCGCACCCCCTCGCCCCGGTCGGGCTTCATCGCCGGCAGCCGCCACATCGCGTACAGCGCGGCGCTGAAGGTCACGGCGTCGATCAGGTACGCCCACTGGTAGCCGCCGACCGCCACCACCAGGCCGCCCAGCGCCGGCCCGACCATCGTCCCGAAGGTCATGGTGACGGAGTTCAGGGCGTTCGCGGCCGGCAACTGCTCCGCCGGCAGCAGCCTCGGGATCATGGCGGACCGCGCCGGTCCGGTCAGCGCCGCGCAGACCGCCTGAAGCGCGACGACGGCGTACAGGAACCAGACCCGGTGGAAGCCGAGCAGCGCGGCCGCGGCGAGCGCGACGGAGAGCACGGTGGCGCCGAGGGAGCTGTAGAGGCCGAGCGCCCGCCGGTCGACGGTGTCGGCGATGGCCCCGCCGTACAGGCCGAAGACGACGAGCGGGACGAGCGAGAAGAGCCCGACGAGGCCGACCGAGAAGCTGGAGCCGGTGATGTCGTAGACCTGGAGCGAGATCGCGAGGGCGGTCATGGCCTGGCCGACCCAGGAGATGGTGCCGCCGACCCACAGCCGCCGGTAGTCGGCGGAGGTACGCAGAGGGGTGAGGTCGGCGAGGATGCGCCGCCTCGGCGCGGTCGGGGTGTTCCGGTCGGTCCGATCAGTCGTCCGAGTCACATCGGATGATAACCAACCCTCGCCGCCCGGCCCGTGGGGATTTCCGGCCCTTTCACACACCGGCAACAGTCGCCCCACCCGGCCCCGGGCTCCCGGCGCGGCCGCCCGTTTGCCGGTAACCCGCCACTATCACCGGACATTTGACCGAATCGGCGTACGCTCCCCGCCCGGTGTTCAGCTCATGATGAAAAGACTCGTATGTCCAGGGAGGCGCAGTGATCGAACCTGGCAACAAGACCGCGAGCACCGGCACGACGCAGAACCCGCACAGCCCGCAGAGCACGCAGAACGCGCAGAGCACGCAGAGCACGCAGCACACGCAGAACACGGTGCGGCTCAGGCCCGGCGCACAGGGCGGCCCGTCCGCCTCGCCCGGCAGGCCCACCGTGCCGCTCACCGTCGGCGTCGAGGAGGAGTTCCTGCTCGTCGACGCCCGCACCCTCCGGGTGGTCCCCGCCGCCCCGCTGGTCCTCGCGACGGCCGGCGGGCTGCCCGGCGAGATGCACCCCGAGGGCACCCGCTACCAGGTGGAGATCTCCACGCCCGTCGCCGAGTCGGCCGCCACGCTGCGCGCCGAGCTGGCCGCCCTGCGCCGCACCCTCGCCGGCGCGGCGCGCGCCCACGGCTGCCGCCTGCTGGCCGCGCCCTCGCCGGTGGTCGCCATGACCGGCCCGCTGCACCTCACGGACGACGAGCCGCGCCAGCGCGAGCAGCACCGCCGCTTCGGCGCCCTCACCGACACCCTCGTCAGCTGCGGCCGCCACATCCACATCGGCACCCTCGACGTGGACACGGCCGTCGCGGTGTCCAACCGGATCAGGCCCTGGCTGCCCACGCTGATCGCGCTGGCCGCCAACTCCCCCTTCTGGGGCGGCCGCGACACCGGCCACGCCAGTTGGCGCGCGATGGCCTGGTCGGGCTGGCCCTCCGCGGGCCCGCCCCCGCACTTCACGTCGACGGCCCACTTCCGGCGCTCCGTACAGACCCTGCTCGGCTCGGGGGCCGCGCTGGACACCAAGATGGTCTACTGGGACCTCCGCCCGTCCGGCCACTGGCCGACCCTGGAATTCCGCGCTCCGGACATGTCCCCGTCCATCGACACGGCCGTCCTGCAGGCCGAACTGGCCCGCGCGCTGGTCTCCACGGCCCTGCGCGAGATCCGCGAACGCCGCCCGGAACCGGCGATACGGGACGACGTCCTCCGCCTCGCCCGCTGGCGCGCGGCCCACGACGGCCTGGAGGGCTTCGGCCTGGACCCGTACACGGGCACGGAACTCCCGGCGGCCGACCTCGCGGAGGCCCTGCTGGACCTGGTAGCCCCGGAACTGGCTGCCTCGGGCGACCTGGACCACGCGGCCAAAACCCTGGCCACCCTCCTCCGCGACGGCTCAGGCGCCCACCGCCAACGCACCACCTACGCCCGCCGCCAAAACCTCACAGACGTCCTCCGCCACCTCACGGACGAGACGGAGAATTTCTAGCCACGCCACCCCCAGAAAACGCCGAAGCCGCAGGTGCGATCGTTTCTGCACCTGCGGCTCGCAGTGGGGCGGGTGGGACTCGAACCCACGGCCGACGGATTATGAGTCCGCTGCTCTAACCGGCTGAGCTACCGCCCCTTCACGGCGTGGCGCGTACACGTGTGCGCGCCGTCTGCCGCAGCATAGCCGCTCATACGATCTCCTGCCTCGGATGCCTCGCATGATCGGCTTCGCCTGCCCGGAGAGACCGCCTGCGGGTGCTGTCCGGTTCCCGGAAGTGCGCGGGAACCGGCGGCAAAGAAAGAAAGAGGACCCCGGAGGGCCCTCTTCGCTTCCTTGCTCCCCCGGCTGGACTCGAACCAGCAACCCTCCGGTTAACAGCCGAATGCTCTGCCAATTGAGCTACAGGGGACCGCGCTCCCCCGACTGGACTCGAACCAGTAACCTGCCGGTTAACAGCCGGCTGCTCTGCCAATTGAGCTACAGGGGATTGCTGCGGTGCACCGAACGGCCCACCTCCGGCCTTGCCGGGGGGCGAGCGCCCGTTGCGAGTCATAGATTAGCGCAAGCAGGGGGGTGCTCCGCCAATCGGTATCGACAGCAGGCCGGGCACCACACGACGAAGGGTGACAGGCATGCGGTACAAGGTCACGTTCGTGGTCGGACTGACCCTCGGGTACGTGCTCGGGAGCCGGGCCGGACGCGAGCGCTACGAGCAGCTGAGGAAGTCCGCGCGGCAGGTCGCGCAGAACCCGGCGGTGCGCAACGCGGCCGAGACGGCCGGCCGGACCGGACGCGAGTACGCAGGCAAGGCGTACGCCGTGGTGAGCGAGAAGGTCGGCGACGTCGTGCCGGAGTCGGTCGCCGGGCGGGTGCGCGGGCTGCGCGACCGGGCCGGGGCGGGCGCCGACGACGACTGGGGCACCAGCAACACCTGAGCCGGCACCTGAGCCAATAGCCGCGTACGAATGCGCGTCCCCCGGGGCCCCCGGAACCGATGAGGTTCCGGGGGCCCCGGGGCGGTCGCCACGGGGGCCACGTGCGGCACAATCTCCCGCATGGGGATAGTCGCCGGGCTGGACAGCTCTTCCACCTTCACTCGCATCGTCGTCTGTGACACCGAGACCGGCGCGGTGCTGCGCCAGGGGTACGCCCCGCATCCGCAGCCCGCGGGCGAACCCGACGGCGCGCATCCCCACGAGACCGACCCCCAGGCATGGCTGCTCTCGCTCGGCGAGGCCGCCGGGGGCGGGCTCCTCGAAGGGGTCCAGGCCATCGGCGTCTCCGCCCAGCAGCACGGCCTGCTGGCGCTGGACCCGCAGGGCGGGCTGGTACGGGCCGCCCTGGTCGGCAACGACAAGCGCGGGCAGGCCGCCGCCGCCGAGCTGACCGAGGCCCTGGGCGGCCGCCAGGCGTGGGCCGAGGCCGTGGGCACCGTCCCGCACGCGGCGCAGCCCCTGGCGAAGCTGGCCTGGCTGGCCCGGACCGAGCCCGAGGCGGCCCGCCGGGTGGCCGTGCTGATGTCCCCGCACGACTGGCTGGTCTGGCAGCTGCTGGGCCGCCCCGCCCGGCGGACCACCGACCGCGGTGGTGCTTCCGGTACGGGCTACTGGTCGGCCGCCACCGGCACCTGGCGGCCCGATCTGGTCGAGCTGGCGCTGGGCCACCGGGCGCTGCTGCCCGAGGTGCTGGGCCCCGCCGACGCGGCCGGGACCACCCCCGAGGGCCTGCTGATCTCCGCCGGGACCGGCGAGACCATGGCGGCGGCGCTCGGGCTGGGGCTCGGCCCCGGCGACGCCGTGGTCTCGCTCGGTGCCTCCGGTTCGGTGATGGCCGTGCACCACGAGGCCCTGTCGGAGCCCGGCGGGCTGATCACCTCGCTCGCCGACGCCAGCGGCATGCACCTGCCCGTGGTGAACACCTCCAACGCGGTACGGGCCCTGCGCGGCACCGCCGAACTGCTCGGCACCGATCTGGAGGGCCTGTCGGAGCTCGCGCTGAAGTCCACGCCGGGCGCGCACGGCCTCGTACTCCTGCCGTATCTGGAGGGTGAGCGGACCCCGAACCTGCCGCATGCCGCCGGGACCCTGTCCGGGCTGCGCCGGGACTCGATGAAGCCCGAGCACCTGGCCCGGGCCGCCTTCGAGGGCATGCTGTGCTCCCTGGTGGACGCCCTCGACGTGCTGCGTTCGCGCGGGGTGGAGATCCGCCGGGTGTTCCTGCTGGGCGCGGCGGCGGATCTGCCCGCGGTGCAGGCGGCGGCCCCCGGGCTGTTCGGGACGCAGGTCGTCGTCCCGGAGCCGGCGGACTACGCGGCGCTGGGCGCGGCGCGGCAGGCCGCCTGGGCCCTCGGTGTGGCGCAGGGCACACTCGCCCCGCACACCCCGCCGGTCTGGCCGGCCCCCGCGGCGCAGGTCTTCGAGCCGGACGAGGAGTTCGCGGCCTGGCGGGGAGTGCGCCAGCAGTACGTCGCGACGCGGGAGCAGATCCACCCCGGGGCGTTCTGAGCCCGGGGCCGCGGCGGGCGGCCGGAGGTCGTAGGCCACCGCCCCGGGGCCTACTCCTTTTGACCGGGCTTTGCGAAATCCGGTGGGGATCGCCGGTCCGATTGGCCGAAGATGGGTCGAACCCCTCGATCGTGCCGACCGGAGCCTGCGCGTGCTCATACGACTTCTGCGGACCCATCTGGGTCCGTACCGCAAACCCATCGGGGCGCTGGTCCTGCTGCAACTGCTGCAGACCAGCGCCAGCCTCTACCTGCCCACCCTCAACGCCGACATCATCGACAAGGGTGTCGTCAACGGGGACACCGGCTACATCCTGACCTTCGGCGCCCTGATGCTGGGCGTCTCCCTCGTCCAGCTCGTCTGCAACGTCGGGGCCGTCTACTACGGCGCCCGCACCGCCGCCGCCGTCGGCCGCGACCTGCGCGCCGCGGTCTTCGACCGGGTGCAGAGCTTCTCCTCGCGGGAGCTGGGCCATTTCGGCGCCCCGTCGCTGATCACCCGTACGACGAACGACGTCCAGCAGGTCCAGATGCTGGTGCTGATGACCTTCACGCTGATGGTCTCGGCGCCGATCATGTGCGTCGGCGGCATCGTGATGGCGCTGTCCGTGGACGTGCCGCTGTCCGGTGTGCTGCTGGCCGTGGTCCCGGTGCTCGGGATCTCCGTCGGCGCCATCGTCTTCCGTACGCGGCCGCTGTTCCGGCAGCTGCAGGAGCGGCTGGACACCGTGAACCGGGTGCTGCGCGAGCAGATCACCGGCAACCGCGTGATCCGCGCCTTCGTGCGCGACGACTACGAGAAGGACCGATTCCGCTCCGCCAACGCCGACCTCACCGGGGTCTCGCTGGCCTCGGGGCGGCTGCTCGCGCTGATGTTCCCGACCGTGATCCTGGTGGTGAACGTCTCCAGCGTGGCCGTGATCTGGTTCGGCGCGATGCGCGTCGACAGCGGCGGCATGGAGATCGGCCAGCTGACGGCCTTCCTCGCCTACCTGATGCAGATCGTCATGGCGGTCATGATGGCCACCTTCATGTTCATGATGGTGCCGCGCGCCGAGGTCTGCGCCGAGCGCATCCAGGAGGTCCTGGACACCGAGTCCAGCGTGGTCCCGCCGGCCGCGCCGGTGCGCGAGCTGAGCCGCCGAGGGCTGCTGGAGCTGCGCGCCGCCGACTTCCGCTACCCGGGCGCGGAGGCCCCCGTACTGCGGGGTGTGGACCTGGTGGCCCGGCCCGGTGAGACCACGGCGGTGATCGGCTCCACGGGCAGCGGGAAGTCCACGCTGCTGGGCCTGGTCCCGCGGCTGTTCGACGCCACCGGCGGTGAGGTGCTGGTCGACGGCGAGGACGTACGCGGTCTCGACCCGGAGCTGCTGGCCCGGACGGTCGGCATGGTGCCGCAGAAGCCCTACCTGTTCTCCGGGACCGTCGCCTCCAACCTGCGCTACGGCCGCCCGGACGCGAGCGACGAGGAGCTGTGGCAGGCCCTGGAGGTGGCGCAGGCGCGGGAGTTCGTCGCCGCGCTGGAGGGTGGCCTGGAGGCTCCTGTCACGCAGGGCGGAACCAATGTCTCCGGTGGCCAGCGCCAGCGTCTGGCCATCGCCCGGACCCTGGTGCAGCGCCCGGAGATCTACCTCTTCGACGACTCCTTCTCGGCCCTGGACTACGCGACGGACGCGGCCCTGCGCGCGGCGCTCGCCCGCGAGACCGAGGACGCGACGGTGGTCATCGTCGCCCAGCGGGTCGCGACGATCCGCGACGCCGACCGGATCATCGTGCTGGACGAGGGCCAGGTCGTGGGCGAGGGCCGCCATCACGAGCTGATGGCGGACAACGAGACCTACCGGGAGATCGTGCTCTCCCAGCTGACGGAGGCGGAGGCCGCATGAGCGGGCCCGGAGGACGGATGATGATGGGGCCGGCCCAGCGGTCCCTGGATTTCAAGGGATCGGGCAAGCGGCTGCTGGGCCAGCTCGCGCACGACCGGGCCAAGCTGTGGGGCATGGTGCTGGCGGTCGTCGGCAGCGTGGGCTGCGCGGTCGTCGGGCCGAAGATCCTCGGTGAGGCCACCGACCTGGTGTTCGCGGGGATCGTCGGCCGCGAGATGCCGGCGGGCCTGACCAAGCAGCAGGTCCTGGACGGGATGCGGGCGGACGGCCGCGGCGGCATGGCGGACATGCTCTCCGGCACCGACTTCACGCCCGGCCAGGGCATCGACTTCGGCGCCGTCGGGGCCGTGGCGGTGTGGGCGCTGGTGGTGTTCGTGCTGGCCGGGCTGCTGATGCTGGTCGCGACGCGGCTGTCGAACCACGTCATGAACGGCACCCTGTACCGGATGCGCGAGGAGCTCCAGGCGAAGCTGTCGCGGCTGCCGCTGTCGTACTTCGACCAGCAGAAGCGCGGCGAGGTGCTGAGCCGGGCCACGAACGACATCGACAACATCGGGCAGACGCTCCAGCAGACGATGGGGCAGCTGCTCAACTCGCTGCTGACGATCGTCGGCGTGCTCGCGATGATGTTCTGGATATCGCCGCTGCTGGCACTGGTGGCGCTGCTGACCGTGCCGCTGTCGGTGTTCGTCGCGGCGCGCATCGGCAAGAAGTCGCAGCCGCAGTTCGTGGCGCAGTGGAAGACGACCGGTGCGCTGAACGCGCACATCGAGGAGATGTACTCGGGGCACACCCTGGTGAAGGTCTTCGGCCGGCAGAAGGAGTCCGCGGCGGTCTTCGCCGAGCAGAACGAGGAGCTGTACCGGGCCTCGTTCAAGGCGCAGCTGGTCAGCGGGCTGATGCAGCCGGTGATGTTCTTCATCTCGAACATCAACTACGTGCTGATCGCGGTCGTCGGCGGGCTGCGGGTGGCCTCCGGCAGCCTGTCGATCGGTGATGTGCAGGCGTTCATCCAGTACTCGCGGCAGTTCTCGATGCCGCTGACGCAGGTCGCGTCGATGGCGAATCTGGTGCAGTCCGGTGTCGCCTCGGCGGAGCGGGTGTACGAGCTGCTGGACGCGCCGGAGCAGGAGCCGGACGCGGTGGTGCCGGAGCGTCCGGAGGAGGTGCGCGGGCGGGTCACCTTCGAGAAGGTGGCGTTCCGCTACGAGCCGGACCGGCCGCTCATCGAGAACCTGTCGCTGTCGGTCGAGCCCGGCCACACGGTCGCGATCGTCGGCCCGACGGGTGCCGGAAAGACCACGCTGGTCAACCTGCTGATGCGGTTCTACGAGGTCACGGGCGGGGAGATCGCCCTGGACGGGGTGGACATCGCGAAGATGACCCGCGAGGACCTGCGCGGCTCCATCGGCATGGTGCTCCAGGACACCTGGCTGTTCGGCGGCACCATCGCGGAGAACATCGCCTACGGTGCTTCGCGCGAGGTCACGCGCGCCGAGATCGAGGAGGCGGCGCGGGCGGCCCACGCCGACCGCTTCGTACGGACCCTGCCGGACGGCTACGACACCGTGCTGGACGACGAGGGCGCGGGGGTCAGCGCGGGCGAGAAGCAGCTGATCACGATCGCGCGGGCGTTCCTGTCGGACCCGGTGATCCTGGTGCTGGACGAGGCGACGAGCTCGGTGGACACCCGTACCGAGGTGCTGATCCAGAAGGCGATGGCGCGGCTGGCGCACGGGCGGACCTCGTTCGTGATCGCGCACCGGCTCTCCACGATCCGGGACGCGGACGTGATCCTGGTGATGGAGAGCGGCGCGATCGTGGAACAGGGCACGCACGAGGAGCTGCTGGCGGCCGGTGGCGCGTATGCGCGGCTGTATTCGGCGCAGTTCGCGCAGGCGGTCGCGGAAGTGGACTGACCCGGCGGGCGGTTCGGCGGGTGGGGGCGTCCTTCGGGGCGCCCCCTCTGTCGTCTCCTCCGTCGTCTCCTCAGTCCAGGTAGCCGCGCAGCTGGTCGGCGAAGGCGTGGTCGCGCAGCTTGTTGAGGGTCTTGGACTCGATCTGGCGGATCCGCTCGCGCGTCACGCCGAAGATCTGGCCGATCTCCTCCAGGGTGCGCGGGCGCCCGTCGGCGAGCCCGTACCGCAACTGCACCACCTTGCGCTCGCGTTCACCGAGGGTCGACAGGACCGCTTCCAGGTGCTCGCGCAGCAGGAAGAAGGCGGCGGACTCCACGGGGGAGGCGGCGTCCCCGTCCTCGATGAGGTCCCCGAGGGCGACGTCGTCCTCCTCGCCGACGGGGGCGTGCAGGGAGACCGGTTCCTGGGCGAGGCGCAGCACCTCCAGGACCCGTTCGGGGGTCAGTTCCAGGTGGACGGCGACCTCTTCGGCGGTGGGCTCGTAGCCGCGCTCCTGGAGCATGCGGCGCTGGACGCGGACCACGCGGTTGATGAGCTCGACCACGTGCACGGGGACGCGGATGGTGCGGGCCTGGTCCGCGAGGGCCCGGGACATCGCCTGGCGGATCCACCAGGTGGCGTAGGTGGAGAACTTGTAGCCGCGGGCGTAGTCGAACTTCTCGACGGCCCGGATGAGGCCGAGGTTCCCCTCCTGGACGAGGTCGAGCATGGTGAGCCCGCGGCCCACGTACCGCTTGGCGACGGAGACGACCAGCCGCAGGTTCGACTCGATGAGGCGGCGCTTGGCCATGCGGCCCATGACGACGAGCCGGTCGAGGTCGTGCGCGAGCTGAGTGTCCAGGTCGGGGGTGGTGCCGAGCTTCTCCTCGGCGAACAGGCCCGCTTCCACGCGCCGGGCGAGGTCGACCTCCTCGGCGGCGGTGAGCAGCGGGATCCTGCCTATCTCGCGGAGGTACTGCCGGAAGAGATCCGCGGAGGGTCCTGATCCGCTCCCGCTCCCGCTGTCGCCGTGGTCGCGACGGCTGCGCGCGGGCACCGGCTCGATGAGCTCCAGTACCTCGGGCTCTTCCTCCACGGCCTTGGCCTCCGAGGACTCGCTCTCGTTCACGGTCAGGGTCCGGGTCTGCACGGGGGCGACCTCCAGGGCTCCGAGGGCGGGGGCACCTCACTCAGTGTGGGGTACGACACATCGCGGCCACGAGGGGCGTGCGAGCACTTTCTGAGTCCGGCGCGTGACCGATGGTTACCCCTGGGCGGGAACCCCGATGCGGATCGGACGGATGTCCGAGAAGATCAGCTCCATGTCCGAGTACGAAACCCACGTGACCGTGCGCTGCGCGGACGCGGAGGAGCTGGCCCGGCTCGACGCCTGGGCCGGAGCGCGCGATCTGAAGGTCACCCACATCCTGCTGGCCCGGGGCCGGATGGTGTCCCAGCCGATGCTGACCCTGCGGGACCGCACGGGGCACGAGCGGCTGGTGCCGCGGCTGCGGGAGGCGGGCTTCGAGCCGGTGCGGGTGAAGGTGGAGACGGTCCCCTGGACCACGGACCGCCCGGGGCCGGGCGGCGGCTACTTCGAGCACCGCGGAGCGCCCACTGGTTGACGGGCGCCCCGGCGCGTTTCTCCGTGGTCGCGCCATCCGCGGCGGCCCGGGGATGCGTCCCGCGCTGCGGGGCGTCGTAGGGGCCGTGCGTGGTGGTGAGCGGGTTGGAGGTGCGCGTGCGCGCCGCGGTCCGTGACCGGTTGCGCCCCTCGTGCTTCTGCCTCAGAGCGGCCGGCGGTGAGGGCGGGGACCGCCCGGCCCGGTCGCCCGCGCGTCAGTCCGACAGGGCCAGGGCGTGGTGGATGCCCTGCTCCTTCGGGCCGAGGAAGCGGGGGGCGGGCTGGAGGGTCGCGTCCAGGGCCGCCTTGCCCGCGGCGAAGAACTCGCGGGTCTGGCCGTAGTACCAGGTGGCGTCGTGGACGTCGGCCACGCCGACGCCGTACGTGTCCAGGCCCGCCGCCTGGCAGAGGGCGACGGCCCTGCGTATGTGGAAGCCCTGGGTGACCAGGACCGCCCGCTCCACCCCGAAGATCTCCCGGGCCCGTACGCAGGAGTCCCAGGTGTCGAAGCCCGCGTAGTCGCTGACGATCCGCGTGTCCGGGACGCCGTGCTCCGTCAGGTACCGGCGCATCGCGTCGGGCTCGTCGTACTCCTCGCGGCTGTTGTCCCCGGTGACCAGCACCACCCGGACCTTGCCGGTCCGGTACAGCTCCGCCGCCGCGTCCAGCCGGTCGGCGAGATAGGGCGTGGGTCTCCCCCGCCACAGCCCGGCCCCGAAGACCACGGCCACGTCCGCCGCGGGGGCGTCCGCGGTGGTGCGCAGCCGGTCCGCGGCCGTCGCGTGCGTCCACGCCGAGGGCAGCAGCGCCAGCACGCAGCCCGCCATGACGGACTGCACCAGCAGCCGCCGGCCCCGCACACCCCGCGGCCACCGCAGGCCCCGCACCGCCGCTGCCACCGCTCCCGTCCCCGCTCCCGCCCAGCCCTTGATCCCCATGGCCCCGCTCCCCTCACCCGCATCGATCGCGCGCCTCGCGCACACCGCTCGCACACATTGACGATCACCGCCGGTCCCCGAGTTCCGCCGACGCCCCCTTTCACTCGCACGAGTGAGCGAGCCCGCGCGTGAGCACGCGGCAAAGACCCGTCACGCCCCCGCAACGCACCGGCAATCTGCGGCCCGCAGGATCGGTTCATGACGGAGCCGGTGCACCCTCCCGACAGTCTCAGCCCCTCCCTCCTCGCCCTCCCCTTCGACAGCGCCGCCGAGCTGCTCACCCGGATCACCGCCCAACTCGGCACCCAGCTCGGCGGACTGCGCCCGCCCCGCACCCGCGCCCACGGAGACCGCCCATGCAGCAGCCCCCGCAGCAGCCCGCCCTCGTCGCCGTGGCCCACGGCAGCCGCGACCCCCGCGCCCGGCACACCGCCCTCGCCCTCCTCGACCGCGTCCGCGAGCTCCGCCCGCGCCTCGACGTCCGGCTCGGCCACATCGAGCTGAACGCGCCGCTGCTCGACGACACCCTGGGCGCCACCTCCGGCGCGGCCGTGCTCGTCCCGCTGCTGCTCGGACGGGGCCACCACGTCAAGCGCGACCTGCCCGCGGCCGCCGCCCGGGCCGCCCACCTGCGCGTCCGGGTCGCCGCCCCGCTCGGCCCGCACCCGCTGCTCGTCGAGGCCCTGTACGAGCGGCTGCTGGAGGCCGGCTGGACCCCCGGCACCGCGATCGTGCTCGCCGCCGCAGGCTCCCGCGACCCCGACTCCGCCGCCGACACCCGCCGCACGGCCCGGCTGCTCTCCGAGCGCCTCGACGGGGTGCCCGTCGTCCCCGCCTACGCCTCCGCCGCCGCGCCGACCGTGCCCGAGGCCCTGCGGGCCCTGGCCGCGCGCGGCCACCACCACGCGGCCGTGGCCTCGTACTTCGCCGCCCCCGGCCGGTTCGCCGCGCAGAGCGCCGCCGCGGCCCCCTCCCTCGCGGCCGCGCCGCTGGGCGACCACCCCGCGCTGGCCCGGCTGCTGCTGCACCGCTACGACGAGGCCCTGGCCCGCCCCACCGCCCTCGCGCGGCCGGAACTCGTCTCCGCCTGATCCCGGTTTGTCAGTCCTTCCGGTTACCGTCATGTCATGGAAGGCACCGCGCACGCCCCCGCAGACCACCCCGCCCCCGGCAGCTACGCCGAGGGCGACACCGAACGCTGGGCCGCCGAGCCCGACAAACGCCCGGGGCGCACGGCCTTCCAGCGCGACCGCGCGCGCGTCCTGCATTCCGCCGCCCTGCGCCGGCTCGCCGGGAAGACCCAGGTGGTCACCCCCGGCACGCGTTCCTACGACTGGGACGCCAGCCCCCGTACCCGGCTCACGCACTCCCTGGAGTGCGCCCAGGTCGGCCGGGAGCTGGGCGCGGCGCTCGGCTGCGACCCGGATCTCGTGGAGGCCGCCTGCCTCTCGCACGACATGGGACACCCGCCTTTCGGCCACAACGGCGAGGAGGCGCTGAACGAATTCGCCAAGGACTGCGGTGGTTTCGAGGGCAACGCCCAGTCGCTGCGCCTGCTGACCCGCCTGGAGCCCAAGCGCTTCGTGCCCGGCCCGTCCGGCGGCCCGCCCGTCAGCGTCGGCCTGAATCTCACCCGGGCCTGCCTGGACGCCGCCACCAAGTACCCCTGGGCGCGCGGCGACCACCCCACCGACCCCGATTCGGTGAAGTTCGGGGCGTACGAGGACGACCTGCCGGTCTTCGAGTGGCTGCGCCTCGGCGCGCCCGCCGACCGCAAGTGCTTCGAGGCGCAGGTCATGGACTGGGCGGACGATGTCGCGTACTCCGTGCACGACTTCGAGGACGGCCTGCACGCCGGCCATCTCGACCCGAACCTGCTCTTCGCCGAGCCCGAGCGCGCCGCCATCTGGAACGTGGCCATCGGCCGTTACGTCCCGGCCGACACCTCGCCCGAGGAGCTGCGGGCCGCCCTGGACCGGCTGATGGAGCAAGAGTGGTGGCCGCACGGGTACGACGGCTCGGCCGTCGCCCAGGCCCGGCTCAAGGACGCGACGAGCCAGCTGATCGGCCGGTTCTGCCTGGCCGCGGAGGGCGCCACCCGCAACGCGTACGGTTCGGGCCGGCTGACCCGCTACGGCGCGGAGCTGGTGGTTCCGCGCGAGGCGCGCAACGAGTGCGCGGTGCTCAAGGCGGTGGCCGACCTGTACGTGATGCAGCGCGACGAGCAGGAGCGCCTGCGCGCCGACCAGCGCGTCGTCCTGGCCGAACTGGCGGAGGCGCTGAGCGCCCGCGCCCCCGAGGGGCTGGACCCGCAGTTCCGCGCCATCTTCGACGCGGCGCCGGACGACCGGGCCAGGAAACGGGCGGTCATCGACCAGATCGCGTGCCTGACCGACGCGTCGGCGCGCTCCCTGCACGCCCGTCTCACCCGGCGCACCCGACGCGCCGAAGGGTGAGCCGATCGCGCCACTCCCCCTTCACGCGGCAGGCTCGGTGCGGGACGCTCGCATGTGCTCGCATGTGGCGGAGAGGTTATGAGGAGGCATCAGGTGGTCGACGCACACCAGACGTTCGTCATCGTCGGCGCAGGGCTCGCCGGAGCCAAGGCGGCTGAGGCGCTGAGGTCCGAGGGGTTCACGGGGCGGGTGATCCTGATCGGCGACGAACGCGACCACCCGTACGAACGCCCTCCGCTCTCCAAGGGGTACCTGACGGGCAAGGAGGAGCGGGAGAGCGTCTTCGTCCACGAGCCGTCCTGGTACGCGGCCTCCGACATCGAGCTGCACCTCGGCCAGCCCGCGGTCCACCTCGACCGCGACGCCAAGCGCGTGGTCCTCGGGGACGGCACGGCCCTGCACTACGACAAGCTGCTGCTGGCCACCGGTGCCGAGCCGCGCCGCCTGGACATCCCCGGCACCGGTCTGGCCGGGGTCCACCACCTGCGGCGCCTCGCGCACGCCGAGCGGCTGCGGCAGGTGCTGTCCGGGCTGGGCCGGGACAACGGCCACCTGCTGATCGCGGGGGCCGGCTGGATCGGCCTGGAGGTGGCCGCCGCGGCCCGCGGCTACGGCGCCGAGGTGACCGTCGTCGAACCGGAGGCCACCGCGCTGCACTCCGTGCTCGGCCCCGAGATCGGCCGGCTCTTCGGCGACCTGCACGCCGACCACGGCGTCCGCTTCCACTTCGGCGCCCGGCTGACCGAGATCGTCGGGCAGGACGGCATGGTGCTGGCCGCCCGTACCGACGACGGCGAGGAGCACCCCGCGCACGCGGTGCTCGCCGCGATCGGCGCGGCCCCGCGCACCGCTCTGGCCGAGACCTCCGGCCTGGCCCTCGTGGACCGGGAGCACGGCGGCGGGATCGCCGTGGACGAGTCGCTGCGCACCTCCGACCCCGACGTCTACGCGGTCGGGGACGTGGCCGCCGCCCACCATCCGGTGCTCGGGACCCGGCTGCGGGTCGAGCACTGGGCGAACGCGCTGAACGGCGGCCCGGCCGCCGCGCGGGCCATGCTGGGGCGGCCGGTGGTCTACGACCGGGTGCCGTACTTCTTCTCCGACCAGTACGACGTGGGTCTGGAGTACTCCGGCTACGCCCCGCCCGGCGGCTACGACCAGGTGCTGATCCGCGGCGACGCCGGCAAGCGGGAGTTCATCGCCTTCTGGCTCTCGGAGGGCCGGGTGCTCGCCGGAATGAACGTGAATGTGTGGGATGTGACCGAGCACATCCAGGCCCTGATCAGGTCGAAGGCGCCCGTGGACCGCGAGGCCCTGGCGGACCCGTCGGTTCCGCTCGCCTCGCTGGTCCCGGCGGAGGGTGCCTGACGGATTCGCCCCCGCCCGGCCGTAGACTTCACGGGTGGCAGGACGGATCAACGACGACGACGTGAAGGCGGTACGGGACGCGGTCCCGATCGACGCCGTGGTCTCCGACTACCTCCAGCTGCGCAACGCGGGCGGCGGCAACCTCAAGGGCCTGTGCCCCTTCCACGACGAGAAGTCCCCCTCCTTCCAGGTCAGCCCCAGCAAGGGGCTCTACCACTGCTTCGGCTGCCAGGCGGGCGGGGACACCCTCGACTTCGTCATGAAGATCGACCACCTCTCCTTCTCGGAGGCGGTCGAGCGCCTGGCCGGCCTGGCCGGCATCACCCTGCGGTACGAGGAGGGCGGCTACACCGCCGGTACGAGCGGCCGCGGTGAGCGCATCCGGCTGGTCGAGGCGCACCGGGCGGCCGCCCAGTTCTACATCGACCAGCTGGACGGCCCCGAGGCGGAGATCGGCCGCAAGTTCCTCGCGGAGCGCGGCTTCGACCAGGCCGCCGCGGCCCACTTCGGGGTCGGCTACAGCCCGGCCGGATGGGACCACCTGACCCGCTTCCTGCGCGGCAAGGGCTTCACCGACAAGGAGCTGATCACCTCCGGGCTCGCCCAGGACAGCCGCAGCGGGAAGCCGATCGACCGCTTCCGCGGCCGGCTGATGTGGCCGATCCGCGACACCAGCGGCGAGGTGGTCGGCTTCGGCGCGCGCAAGCTGCGCGAGGACGACAACGGCCCCAAGTACCTGAACACCCCCGAGACGGCGATCTACAAGAAGTCGCAGGTGCTGTACGGCATCGACCTGGCCAAGAAGGAGATCGCCAAGACCTCCCGGGCCGTGGTCGTCGAGGGCTACACCGATGTCATGGCCTGCCACCTGGCCGGGGTCACCACCGCCATCGCGACCTGCGGCACCGCCTTCGGCGGGGACCACATCAAGATCCTGCGCCGGCTGCTGATGGACAACGCCACCGCCGAGGTGATCTTCACCTTCGACGGGGACGCGGCCGGCCAGAAGGCGGCCCTGCGGGCCTTCGAGGACGACCAGAAGTTCGCCGCCGAGACCTCGATCACCATCGCGCCGAACGGCATGGACCCCTGCGACCTGCGGCTCGCCGAGGGCGACGCGGCCGTGCTCAACCTGGTGGAGGCCCGTACCCCGCTGTTCGAGTTCGCGCTGCGGCACATCGTCTCCCGGCACAACCTGGAGAACCCGGCCGGCCGGGCGGCCGCGCTGGCCGAGGCCGCGCCGGTGGTCGCGAGCATCAAGGACCTCTCCATCCAGCACGAGTCGGCGGTGCAGCTGGCGGGCATGCTCGGCATCCTCGACGAGCCCTTCGTGGTCAAGCGGGTGGCGCAGCTGGCGCGCTGGGCGCGCGAGCGCGGCAACCAGCCGCAGCAGCAGGGCCGGGGCCGCCCCCAGCCGCCCCCCGCCCCGACACCCCCGCCGGTCGGCGGCGGCCCCGCGCTGAACCTGCGCAGCCCCGCCCACCGCACCGAGCGCGAACTGCTCAAGCTCGCCCTCCAGCGCCCCGCGCTGGTCTCCCCCGCCTTCGACGCGTACGGGGTGGACGAGTTCACCGCCCCGCCCTACGCCGCCGTCCGCCAGGCCATCCAGGACGCGGGCGGCGCCGCGCAGGCCGACGAGGGCTATCTGGCCCGGGTGCGCGAGGCCGCGCCCAACGACACCGTGCGCGCGATGGTCACGGAGCTGGCGGTGGAGGCCATCCACGCCAAGACGGTGGACGAGATCTACGCGGGCGTCCAGCTCGTCCAGGTCCGGCTGCGCGCCGTCGACCGCCGGGTCCTGGAGGTCCAGGGGACCATGACCCGACTGGGCCCGCAGGCCCCGCCGGAGCAGCACGCGGCGGTGCAGGAGGAGCTGTGGGTCCTCCAGCAGTACGGCCAGCGGCTGCGCAACCGGGGCGCCGAGGGCCTGTAGGAAGCCTCCGTCAGCCGGCCCGGCTCTCAGGCGGGGCCGCCCGGCCGAGCCAGTCGCCGCCGGGTATCTCCGTACCGCTCTCCCGCAGGTCGCGGGCGATCAGCGGGGCGGCCAGGTAGACCCAGGCGCGGACCTCGGTGCCGTCGGGGCGCAGGGCCGGGCGGGCGAGGCGGTCGTAGACGTTCCCGGGGCGGCCGGGGCCCTCGTACTCCTCCAGCCGGTCCAGCCCGGCCAGCAGCTCCCGGTACGCCTCCGGCACCGCCGTGACCAGCTCCCCGACGACCGTGCCGCCGGGGCGGTGGACGGCGAAGGGGTAGCCGGGGCCGTCGTAGAGGACCGCGTCCGGGAGGGTCGCGGGCTCCTCGGCGAGGGTGCGGCCGCGCAGGAACAGCGCGTGGTTGGGCTCGCCCGGGCGCAGGGTCCCGTAGACGAAGAACGGAAGCGGAGCGGCGGCCTCCAGCGGCCGGCCGACCGGCTGTTCGAGCGATGTCACGGGGCCCCTCCCTCGGGTGGCGCGCGGCGGTGCGCCGGCCGGTCCGGACCTCCCGGGCCGGGCCGCGCCCCACCACCGTACGCACCGCTCCCGCGCCGCCCTCCGGGGCCCGTGCGCAGCGGCTGGATCACCCGGACGGCCCGGCCGCCCCGGATGGCCGCACCACCCCGCCGACCTGCGCGAACAGGTTCCGCCGAAGCAAGCGGGCGAGTACCTGACGGGGCATCAGCAGGCGGGCCGCGGGCGGGCCGGGTTTGCTCGGAGCCACGACCCCGTGCCTCCAGGGAGATTCCCATGCGCCGACGTACCGCCCACGCGCTGACCGCGGCCGCGCTGACCGCCGCCGCGTTCACCGTCCCGGTCGCGGGCGCCGTGGCGGCCGGGCACCTGGGCGTACCGTCCTTCGCCCCCGGGGACTTCTCCGCGCTGGAGGTGTGGCCGAGGTCCGCCGCCCCCGGCGCGACCGTCACCGTGAACACCACCGCGTGCGGCACCGGCGGCCACGCCGACGGAGACGGCACGACGGTCGGCGGCGGCCGGTTCAAGCTGGTGCCGGGCACCCACAAGGAGGTGGTCGTGGGGCAGTTCCAGGTGGCCCGCGCCACCCGGCCCGGGACCTACGCCATCGGCGCCACCTGCGCGAACGGCAAGTTCGCCACCGGCGACCTGGTGGTCACCGAACGCGGCCCGCAGGGCCACGTCAACACCGGGGTGGGCGGTGGTACGACCACCACCGCCGACCCCGCCAGGTTCGCGGCGGGAGCGGCCCTCCTGGCCGTGACCGCCGTCGGCGGTACCTGGCTCCTGCGTCGCCGGGCGAGCGGCACGCGGAGCTGACGGACGCCCACCGCGGCTCCGGCCGCGGTCCGACCGGTACCGTCCCCCGTCGCCCGCCCCGCGAGGTCCCCCCGTTCGCGGGGCCGGGCGACGGCCAGTCACCCCGAACGGCCAGTCGAGGGGGTACGCATGGGCCGCGCCTTCACTCCGACCGCCCGGCACGGCGGGCTCGTCGCCCTCGCCGCCTGCGTCGGCATCTGGCTCGTGACCAGCGGCTCCCGTGAGCCGGCCGGGCCGCCGCTGCCCTCCCCCGCCGAGGCCCTGACCGCCGCCGGCACCCTCGGCCCCGCCATCGCGCCCCTGCCCGGGTCCCCGCCCGCCCGGATCCGGATCCCCTCCATCCGGGTCGACGCCCCGCTGATCGGGCTGGGCCTGGAGCGCGGCGGCCACCTCCAGGTGCCCCCGCCGAACCGGCGCGACCTGGCCGGCTGGTACCGCGAGGGCACCACGCCCGGCGCCACCGGGACCGCCGTCGTCGCGGGGCACGTGGACGACGCGGTCGGGCCGGGGGTGTTCTACCACCTGGGCGCGCTGCGCCGGGGCGCGACGGTCGAGATCCCGCGCGCGGACGGGCGTACCGCGGTGTTCACGGTGCACGCCGTCGAGGTGCTCGACGCCAAGGGCTTCCCCGACAGCCGGGTGTACGGGCCCTCGCGGCGGGCCGAGCTCCGGGTGATCACCTGCGGCGGCGGCTTCTCGCCGCGCACGGGCTACCGGGGCAATGTGGTGGTCTTCGCGCACCTGACCGGGACGTACTGAGCCGCGGTGGCGCGCGGTCCGGTCAGCCCCACTGCTCGAAGCCGAGCTTGATCACCAGCGCGCTCACCACGGTCAGCAGCACGGCGCGGACGAAGCCGCTCCCCTTCTTGAGCGCCATCCGGGCACCGATCATGCCGCCGGCCAGGTTGAACACCGCCATCAGGGCGGCCAGCTGCCACAGCACCATGCCCTGGTAGGCGAACATCGCGAGCGCGCCCGCGTTGGTGCAGCAGTTGACGATCTTGGCGGTCGCGGAGGCGGTGACCAGGTCCAGGTGGAGCAGGGCGGTGAGCGCGAGCACCAGGAAGGTGCCGGTGCCCGGCCCGATGAGGCCGTCGTAGAAGCCGATGCCGAGACCGGCGAGCCCGATGGTGAGCAGCACCCGCTTCCGGCTGACCGGCGAGGTGGCGGGGGCGGTGCCGAAGCCCGGCCGGAAGATCACGAATCCGGCGACGAGGACGAGTACCACCATGATCATCGGGCGGAGGGCGTCCTTGCTGATGCCGCCCGCGAGCGCGGCGCCGCCCATGGATCCGGCGAGGGCGGCCAGGCCGATGCGGACGGCCAGCTTCACATTCACCGGCGCCTTGCGGACGTACGTCACGGCCGCACCGGCGGTGCCGACGATGGCCACGGCCTTGTTGGTGCCGAGGACGGTGGCGGGATGGGCGTTCGGCAGACCCAGCAGCAGGGCGGGCAGGAGCAGCAGGCCGCCGCCGCCCACCACCGCGTCGATCCACCCGGCGGCCGCGGCCGCCACGCACAGCACGATGATCATGGTCGTTGATATGTCAGGCACGTCATGACCCTATGGAGCTGACGCGTGCAGTGGACATCAATCTCCGGAAAGTTGCGCAAAGGTTGAGCTTTCCCCGGACGCCACCCGGTCGGGAGCCACCGGAGCCGCCGGTTCCACCACCGCCGTCAGCCCGCTCGCGAGCAGCACACTGGCCGCCCCCAGCCCCGCCGCGAGCCGCACGGGCGGGGGTACGAGGGCCAGCGCGGCCAGGGCGGTCCGTACGGGCGAGGGCCCGCGCGGCTTGCGGTGCCGGGCGGCCGGCACGGGCACGGCTGCCGCTCCCACGGCGGCGGACACCGGAATGGGCACGGCGACGTGCAGGGGGTGACGCATGGGGGCGGTGACTCCTCAGGGGACGAAAGGGGGGAAGGGGGAAGGGCCGAAAGGGGGAAGGGGGGGAAGGGGAAGGCCGGGCGCGGGCCTGTCAGAAGCTGAAGCACTCCGCGTGGATCCGGCCGGCCGGCACCCCCGCGCACAGCAGCGCGGCCCGGGTCGCCTCGGCCATCCCCGGCGGCCCGCACAGGTACACGTCGTGCTCCGCCAGGTCCGGCACCAGCGCGGCCAGCGCCTGCGGGGCCAGCGGATCGCCCCAGCCCGGCACCGGGAGCCGCCCGGCGGTACCGCCCGAGGGCCCGAGCAGATAGTGCAGCGCGGCCTGCCGCCCGGCGGCGATGGCCTCCAGCTCGGCCCGCAGCACCAGCTGCTCCTCGGCTCCGGCCCGGTAGAGCAGGGTGAGGTCCCCCGGCCCGCCCGGCAGGGTCTCGAACAGGGCGCGCATCGGGGTGATGCCGACCCCGCCCGCGATCAGCAGCACCTTGGGCCGCGTCCGGCGGGCCGCGGTCAGCGCGCCGAAGGGCCCGGTGGCCAGCACCCGGGTGCCGGGGCGCAGCCGGCGGATCCGGCGGGAGTGCCCGCCGAGCCCCTTCACGGTGATGCGCAGGGTGTCCGCGTGGACGGGCGCGGACAGCGAGAACGGCAGGGCGGTGGACCACAGCCCGCGCTGGAGGAAGCGCCAGCGCAGGAACTGGCCGGGCTCCGCGCGCAGCTCCGCCAGCCGCTCCCCGCGGACCACGACGGAGACCACCCCGGGCCCCTCGGAGCGGACCTCGGCCACGCGCAGCGCGTGCCGCAGGGCCTGCCGTACGGGGACCACGGCCCGGTACCAGACCAGCAGGACGGCAACCACGGCATGGGCCAGCGCCCAGAACCAGGCCACGGCGGTGAGGTCCGGCCCGGCCAGCTGGTGCCCGAAGCCGAGGGCGGCGGCCAGATAGACGAGGAGGTGCACCCCGCGCCAGGTTTCGTGCGAGACCCGGCGGCGTACCGCGCGGGCGGAGGTCGCGCCCACCACGGCCAGCAGGGCGGTACCGGCCGCGGCGGCGGCTATCGCCGGGTAGCCGAGCAGGTCCCGGACGGCGCGGATCAGGTCGACCCCCTCGTGCACGGCGTAGCCGAGGAGGGCGAACAGGCCGTGCCCCAGGCAGAGGAGCAGCACATGGCGGCCGCCGAGCGCGTGCCAGCGGGCCAGCCGGTCGGCGCCGACCCCGTGCTCCAGGGCGGGTACCCGGGCCATCAGGAACAGCAGCACGAGGACCCCGTACCCGGCGAGCAGACCCGTCAGGTGCGCGGCGGTCGCGAACAGCGCGTCGGGCCGGGCGGAGGGCCGCACCTGCACCGCCCAGAGCAGGGCCACCACCCCCGCCCCGCCCAGAATCCCGCCCCTGACCAGCGCCGCCGCATCTCGCATGCGAGCACGCTAAGGGCCCGGCGGGCGCCGCCGAGGGTCTTTAAGGCCGCCTTGAGGGACGCCTCACCGACCCTTAAACCGGGCGCTGAGGCGGGCGTTCCGTCCGGGTAACAGGAGCGATGCGGAGGGGAAACAGCGGGCCCGCACCCTCGTGGCATGACCTGTCGTCCTGGCCCGCACCTGCCGGAAGGCCGTCCTCCGTGACGGCCGGACCGTCGGCGGGGTGCTGTTCGGGCGGGCTCTCCACCGTGGGCGCCCTCGCCCGCGCCCGGGAGGGCGGGGAGCCCCCGCACGACCTGTTCCACCTGCTCACCGACGACGGAGGCCACTGACATGACCGAGCCCTCGCCCGCCATCGTGCTCATCGGGCACGGCATGGTCGGCCAGCGCTACCTCGAAGCACTCGCCGAGCGCGGGGCCACCGCCACGCACCGGATCACCGTGCTCTGCGAGGAGCCCCGGCCCGCCTACGACCGCGTGCACCTGACCTCGTACTTCTCCGGCAGCACCGCCGAGGACCTGTCCCTGACGCCCGCCGGGTTCATGGAGCGCAACGGCATCTCCCTGCACCTGGACGACCCCGCCGAGCACATCGACCGGGCCGCCCGCACCGTCACCTCCCGCTCGGGCCGGGTCTTCCCGTACGACGTGCTGGTCCTGGCCACCGGCAGCTATCCCTTCGTGCCGCCCGTGCCCGGCAAGGACGCGCCCGGCTGCTTCGTCTACCGCACCATCGAGGACCTGCTCGCGATCGAGGAGTACGCGAAGGGCAGGACCGCGGGCGCGGTCGTCGGCGGCGGGCTCCTCGGGCTGGAGGCGGCGGGCGCCCTCCAGGGGCTCGGACTGGCCACCCGCGTCGTCGAGTTCGCCCCGCGGCTGATGCCCGTACAGGTCGACGAGGGCGGAGGCGCCGCCCTGCTGCGCACCATCGAGTCCATGGGCCTGACCGTCCACACCGGCGTGGGCACCCAGGAGGTGGTCACCGGCGAGGACGGCCGGGTCAGCGGAATGCGGCTCTCCGACGGCTCCGTCGTCGACACCGAGCTCGTCGTCTTCTCCGCCGGCGTCCGCCCCCGCGACCAGCTGGCCCGCGCGGCGGGACTGGAGGTCGGGGAGCGCGGCGGCATCGCCGTCGATGCCCGCTGCCGCACCTCCGACCCGTACGTCTACGCCGTCGGGGAGTGCGCCCTCGCCGTCGACGGCCGCGTCTACGGACTGGTCGCGCCCGGCTACGAGATGGCGGAGACGGCCGCCGAGGACCTGCTGGGCCGGGAGAAGGAGTTCACCGGAGCCGACCTCTCCACCAAGCTGAAGCTGCTCGGCGTGGACGTGGCCTCCTTCGGGGACGCCCACGGCAGGGCCCCCGGCAGCCTGGACGTCGTCTGGTCCGACTCCCGTACCGGCGTCTACAAGAAGCTGGTGGTCTCCCCCGACGGGGTCCTGCTCGGCGGGGTCCTCGTCGGGGACGCCGACGCCTACGGCCTGCTGCGCCCGCTCACCGGCAGCGTCCCGCCCGTCGCGCCCGAGCAGCTGGTGCTGCCCGCGGGCGTGGGCGCGCCCGTCGCGCTCGGGCCGTCCGCCCTCCCCGACGACGCGGTGATCTGCTCCTGCCACAACGTCACCAAGAAGGCCATCACCGCCTGCTCCACCCTGCCCGAGGTCAAGAAGTGCACCAAGGCGGGCACCGGCTGCGGCAGCTGCGTCAAGGTGATCGGGCAGCTGCTGCCGGCCCCCGCCGAGAAGGGGCTGTGCGGCTGCTTCCCGCACACCCGGGCCGAGCTGTACGAGATCGTCCGCACCCGCCGGCTCACCTCCTACGAGCAGGTCCTCGACGGCCACGGCCGCCCGGAGGCCCGCGGCGGAGACGGCTGCGAGGTCTGCAAGCCCGCCGTCGGCTCGGTCATCGCCTCGCTCGCGGCCACCCTCGGGGCCAGCGGCTATGTGCTGGACGGGGAGCAGGCCGCCCTCCAGGACACGAACGACCACTTCCTCGCCAACCTGCAGCGCAACGGCTCCTATTCGGTGGTCCCGCGCATCCCCGGCGGGGAGATCACCCCCGACAAGCTGATCGTGATCGGCGAGGTGGCCCGGGACTTCGGCCTCTACACGAAGATCACCGGCGGTCAGCGGATCGACCTGTTCGGCGCGAGCGTGGACCAGCTCCCGCGGATCTGGGCACGCCTGGTCGACGCCGGCTTCGAATCCGGGCACGCCTACGGCAAGGCCCTGCGCACGGTGAAGTCCTGCGTGGGGCAGACCTGGTGCCGCTACGGGGTCCAGGACAGCGTGCGGATGGCCATCGACCTGGAGCTGCGCTACCGGGGACTGCGCGCCCCGCACAAGCTCAAGTCGGCGGTGTCGGGCTGCGCCCGCGAATGCGCGGAGGCACAGAGCAAGGACTTCGGGGTGATCGCCACGGCGAGCGGCTGGAACCTCTACGTGGGCGGCAACGGCGGCGCCACTCCCCGCCACGCCGACCTGCTCGCCCAGGACCTCTCGGACGCGGAACTGGTCCGGCTGATCGACCGCTTCCTGATGTTCTACATCCGCACCGCCGACCGGCTGGAGCGGACCTCCACCTGGCTGGAGCGGCTGGAGGGCGGCCTGGACCACCTGCGGGACGTGGTCGTCCACGACTCGCTGGGGCTGTGCGCGGAGCTGGAGTCCCTGATGGCCGACCACGTGGCGCACTACCGCGACGAATGGGCCGAGACCCTCCAGGACCCGGAGCGGCTGAGCCGGTTCGTGTCCTTCGTGAACGCGCCGGGCGCCCCCGACCCGACGGTGAAGTTCGTCCCCGAGCGCGACCAGGTCAAGCCCGACCTGGCCGTCCTGACCATTGGAGGTGCCGTCCGATGACCGTGGAACTGCAGGTGGCGCAGGGCTGGCTGACGGTGTGCGAGCTGTCCGCGCTGACCCCGGGGCGCGGGGTGGCGGCCCTGCTGCCCGACGGGAGCCAGGCCGCGGTGTTCGTCGACCGCGCGGGGCGCCCGTACGCCATCGGCAACCAGGATCCCTTCACCGGGGCGCACGTGCTCTCGCGCGGGCTGGTGGGGACGGTGGCGGGGCGGCCCTTCGTGGCCTCGCCGCTGCTCAAGCAGCGCTTCGACCTGGAGTCGGGGCGCTGCCTGGACGACGAGGAGGTGGCGGTCCGGACCTATCCGGTGCGGACCTGTCCGGTGCGGATCCATCCGGTACGGACCGCCGCGGCCTCCTGACCGGCGGCGGCGGTCAGTCCTGCGACTGGACCACGGCCGGGTCCATCCACATGATCTCCCAGGTGTGGCCGTCGAGGTCGTCGAAGGCGCGGCCGTACATGAAGCCGTGGTCCTGGGCCGGGCGGGGCTCGGTGGCCCCGGCCGCCACGGCGCCGTCCACCAGCTCGTCGACGGCTTCGCGGCCCGGGGCGCTCAGACACAGCAGCACCTCGGAGGTCTTCGTGGCGTCCGCGATCTCCTTGTGGGTGAAGTCCTTGTAGCGGGCCTCGGTCAGGAGCATGGCGACGATGGTGTCGCTGATGACCATCGAGGCGCAGTTCTCGTCGCTGAACTGGGCGTTGAAGCTGTAGCCCAGCTTGCTCCAGAAGCTCTTGCTGGCCTCCAGGTCCTTGACCGGCAGGTTGACGAAGATCATCGTGGCGGACATCGGGGTCCCTCATCTCTCGTGTGCGGTGCTCGCTGCTCCGTGCTGTTCGAGGGGTAGACCGCGGCCCCCCGCAGAACTCATCGCTCCGCCAGAAAGTTTTTCCGAGGTTTCCGCAGGGCCAGGGAAGCCGCAGGTCAGGACGGCGAGCCGGGCGCGGGGGCGGTGGCCGGCCCGCGGGCGGACCCGGCTGTTTCCGGTCGAAACCCCGCCAGCCGAGACAGGCCGAAAATGACCTCCCGGCGGGCCGGTGCCGCCTGCCGGACCCCCCGGGCCCGGTCACGGTCGGCAACGGCGGCCGGGCGGGTTTCACCGTACGCACGGACCGCCCGGGGAATCGGCCGGAACGGCGGGAACTGTTGCCGTACGGAACTGGCCGGAGCGGGCGCCGGGAACGCCCGCGCGGCCTTCCGGAAAACGCTCCCCGGAACGGCTAATCGCCGCCGCCGCATTGAACCCCGGCCGGTCGCCCGGGCGTAATGAGGAATTGGCGCCGCGGCCACGGGCGCCTCCTAGGTTCCTCGACGCGTGCGACCCCGCGTCCGACCGGCCGCGGGGCCTTCCTCCCACTGGAGTGACCGTGGAACGTCGTACCTTCCTGCGCGGCGCGGTGATCGGTTCGTCGGCGGCCGCCTTCGGCGGCACCCTGATGCGCGGGGCGGCCTACGCGGCCCCCGCCCAGCCCGGCGCCGGCCCGTACGGGGCGCTCGGCGCGGCCGACGCGAACGGGATCATGCTCCCGGGCGGCTTCACCAGCAGGGTGATCGCCCGCTCGGGCCAGACCGTCGGCGGTACCTCGTACACCTGGCACAGCGCCCCCGACGGCGGCGCCTGCTTCGCCGACGGCTCGGGCTGGATCTACGTGTCGAACTCGGAGATCAACCCCTCGGGCGGCGCGAGCGCGGTGCGGTTCAACTCCTCCGGCACCGTCACCGGCGCCTACCGGATCCTCTCCGGCACCCGGCAGAACTGCGCGGGCGGCCGGACCCCGTGGAACACCTGGCTGTCCTGCGAGGAGGTGGACCGCGGCTTCGTCTACGAGACCGACCCCTTCGGGGTGAACGCCGCCGTGCAGCGCCCGGCGATGGGCCGCTTCAAGCACGAGGCGGCCGCGGCCGACCCGGTGCGCAAGGTCGTCTACCTGACCGAGGACGAGACCAGCGGCTGCTTCTACCGCTTCGTCCCGTCCACCTGGGGGAACCTCTCCGCAGGCACCCTCCAGGTCCTCAAGGCCGGAACGGGCACCTCCGGCTCCTTCACCTGGGCCACCGTCCCGGACCCGGACGGCTCGCCCACCGTCACCCGCAGCCAGGTCTCCGGCGCGAAGAAGTTCAACGGCGGCGAGGGCTGCCACTACGCCAACGACACCGTCTGGTTCACCACCAAGGGCGACAACCGGGTCTGGCAGCTCAACCTCGCGAACAACACGTACGAGCTGGCCTACGACGACTCGCTCGTCCCCGGCGGCGCGGCCCCGCTGACCGGCGTCGACAATGTCACGGGCTCCTCCTACGGCGACCTGTACGTCGCGGAGGACGGCGGCAGCATGGAGATCTGCGTGATCACCCCGGACGACGTGGTGGCCCCCTTCCTGCGGATCACCGGCCAGTCCTCCTCGGAGATCACGGGCCCGGCCTTCTCCCCGGCGGGCAACCGCCTGTACTTCTCCAGCCAGCGCGGTACGAGCGGCAGCTCGTCCGGCGGCATCACGTACGAGGTGACGGGCCCCTTCCGCGTCTGACACCGCCGGCGCCGAATCCAGCCCCGCCGGCCCCGAATCCGGCCCGGGGCGGCGCCGAATGCAGCCCCGCCGGCGTTTGAGGCGCGGGGGTCCGGGGGCAGCGC